>NZ_LSKH01000178.1:0-3514 GCF_001557395.1 Sphingomonas sp. CCH5-D11
GGTCGTCACATATACGTCCGTTCGCGTGACACAGCAGGATCGCTCCGTCATTGATCTTCATTGTGTCACACAACCCGTCTTCTAGTCTATGCTCCATGAACAGGTCCGCTTTCCTGTTACGTGACGAACAGGACACCGATGCCGACCAAGACCATCCTGTCGCCAGCACAGCGTGCGGCGATCTTCGATCCGCCTCCGGATCGTGCGACGATCGAAAGGCTCTACACGCTTGGTCCCGACGATCTGGCGCAGGTGGCGCGGCGCCGGCGCGGCGCCAACCGGATCGGCTATGCGGTGCAGCTCTGCTACCTACGCCATCCCGGGCGCGGTCTACTGATGGGCGAGAATGTGCCCGATACCATGCTGGAGCTGCTCGCCGACCAGATCGGTTGCGCCGCAGACGACTTCACCGCCTATGCCATGCGCCTCACTACGCTGCGCGAACACCGTGCCGAGATCGAAGCCCTGCTCGGTCTTCGTGCCTTCGCGCGGGTGGACGTGCGAGCGATGCTCGCGCTGGGATCGGAGATCGCCGCCTCGACCGATAGGGGCGAAGTGATCGTCACCGGGATGGTTGATCGCCTGCGGACGGATCGGATCGTGCTGCCGGCGGCATCGACGCTGGAACGGCTCGCGCTCATTGTGCGGGCAAGGGCGCGCAAAGAGGCTCATGCCAACCTGATCCGCGACTGTTCGGCCGAGCAGGAAGCCGCACTCGAACATCTGATCGCCTCCGACGACCACGGCCGCACCCGGCTCGGGTGGATACGCGAATGGCCGGAAGCACCATCAGCCGCCAACCTGAAGGGGATCATCGAACGGCTCGACGCGGTGCGCGACATCGGGATCGTGGCCGATCGGGCACGGCGCATCCATGCCGCCCGCTATGCCGTCATCGCGCGAACCGCCGGCATCGCCACCGCACAGCACCTGCGGCGTCTCGAACGCCCGCGCCGCCTCGCCATGCTCGTCGCTTACATGATCGAGATGGAGGCGGCGCTGACCGACGCCGCGCTGGTCATGGTAGAGAAGATGGTGGGCGCGCTGTTCCGCCGTGCCGACCGCACCCGCTCCGATCGACTGCTCGGCCAGGCACGGATGCTGAAGGACACGGCGCGTTTCCATGCCCGGCTCGGTCGCCTACTGGTCGATGCCCGTGTGAGTGGGCGCGATGCGTTCGGCGCGATCGACGCGAAGCTGGGCTGGAACCAGCTCGAACGCAGCATCCGCTTAGCCGAGGATCTGACGCGCTCGGCCGACGACGGGCTGGAGGAAGTGGTCGAACGCTATCCCGCCGTGCGGCGGTTCGCCCCGACGTTTCTCGCCGCCTTCACCTTCCGCACCGCGCGATCGGGCGATCCGCTGCTCGGTGCGATCGAGGTACTGCGCACGATGTACCGCGACGGTCGATCGGTCCTGCCGAAGCGGGTGCCGACCAGCTTCATCAAGCCGCGCTGGCGCAAGGTGGTGCAGCCGGCGGAAGGAACGATCGACCGGCGCGCCTACGAGATCGCGGTGATCGTCCACCTGCGCGAACGCCTCGGGTCGGGCAGCATCTGGGTGGACGGCAGCCGCGCCTATCGCACGCTCGACGACTATCAGCTGCCCGTGCCCGCCTTCGAGGCGATGCGCACGAGCGGCGATCTACGCCTGGCTGTGCCGACCGACTTTCCCGAATGGCACAAGGAACGCCGCACCCTGCTGACCCGGCGCATGACGGAGGTGGAACGCGCAGCCGCAGCGGGCGAGCTGGTCGACGTGACGATCGACCGCGGGCAGTTGCTCATATCGCCGATCCGGCGATCTCCGTCCGACGATGCCGAGGCGCAGAAGGCCCGGCTCTACGCGATGCTGCCGCGCGTCCGCATCACCGACCTGTTGGTCGAGGTCGCCGCATGGTCGGGTTTCGCAGACCGTTTCGTCCATGCGCGCAGCGGCGCACCCGCCTCCGACCAGTCCGCGCTGATGGGCGCAATCCTCGCCGATGCGACCAATCTCGGCCTCGGCCGCATGGCGGAAAGCTCGCGCGGGCTGACGTTGCCTCGCCTGCGCTGGACGGCCGAATGGCATGTGCGCGACGAAACCTATCTGTCGGCGCTGGCGGCGATCGTCGATTGCCATACTGCGCATCCGCTCGCCCAAGTCTGGGGGCCGGGCGACACCTCGTCATCGGACGGCCAGTTCTTCCGTGCCGGCGGTCAGGGCGAAGCGCGCGCCGATCGCAACGCCCGCTATGGCACCGAACCAGGCGTCCTGTTCTACACCCATGTCACAGACCGCTTCACGCCGTTCCATACCAAGGTTATCGCCGCCAATGCTGGCGAGGCGGCGCACGTCCTCGATGGCCTGCTCGACCATGAGAGCGAGCTGGTGATCCGCGAACATGCGACCGACACCGCCGGCGCGGTCGATCACGTCTTTGGGCTATGCCATCTGCTCGGCTTCCGCTTCGCGCCGCGCATCCGCGACCTCAACGAGCGCCGACTGTATGGCTTGTCGCCGCTCGACCCGTGGTCGACGCTGCGCCCGCTCGTCGCCGGCCCGGTCAATGTGCGGGCGATCGAAGAGAACTGGGACGAAACCCTGCGCCTTGCCGCCTCGATCCGCGCCGGCACCGTCAGCGCCTCGGTCATGCTGCGCAAGCTGGCGGGTTTCCCGCGTCAGAACCCCGTCGCCCGCGCCCTGCGCGAAATCGGACGGGTGGAGCGCACCCTGTTCATGCTCGACTGGTTCGACGATCCCGACCAGCGGCGCCGCACCGGCAGCATCCTCAACAAGGGGGAAGCCCGCAACGCGCTCGCCCGCGCGATCTTCTTCAATCGCCTCGGCGAACTGCGCGACCGCACCTTCGAGAACCAGCGCCATCGCGCCTCCGGCCTCACGCTCGTCACTGCGGCCGTTACTCTGTGGAATACCGTCTATCTCGACCGGGCTGTCCGGCACCTGCGCGGCAACGGTGTCGACGTGCCTGACGAACTGCTCGCCCATGTCGCTCCGCTGGGATGGGAGCATGTCGGCCTAACCGGCGACTATCTATGGGGTGAGATTGACAAACCCCGCGAGCGGTTCAGGCCGCTCCGCCTCCATCAGCAAAGCCGAGGCGCTTAGCGTACGTTTTCGACCTTCCTCTCACTGGTCCCCTATAATGCGCGTCCCCACCGTTCGATCGGGGCGGCACCGATAGCCGCATGGCGGGGCGATGGCTGGTTGCCCCGGATGCCGGAGACGCTTGCCGAACTGGACATGCTGCTGGTCATGGTCGCCAAGCCCCGCACCGTTCACCGCGACGGCATCCGCTTCGAGGGATTGCGCTACTTCGATCCGACGCTGGCAGCCTACGTCGGCGAGCCGGTGACGATCCGCTACGACCCCCGCGACATGGGCGAAGTCCGCGTGTTCCATCGCAACGTGTTCCTGTGCCGGGCGATCGATGCGGATCATGCCGCGAACAGTGTCACCCTAAAGGACATCCAGGCGGCGCGGATCGCGCATCGGCGTCGCCTGCGGCAGGAGA
>NZ_LSKH01000179.1:0-39561 GCF_001557395.1 Sphingomonas sp. CCH5-D11
CGGCAACTGACAAATAGCGCGATCAGAACGCCGCCATTTAGCGCGAGCGTTTACACCCGCAGAAAAGCTGGGGCAGGGGGTAGGTGTCACAACCGGACGGTTTTGACACGTTTCTCGCGGTGGGCGCACTGATCCGCGCGCCCTCCAAGGCGGATTAACTGTCAGGTGGTGGAATAGGCCGCGCCCGCTTTGCGGAGCTGCGAAAGCGCCGGCGGCGATTAGCGCGCGACGCTTCCTTGACCGCTTGGGGGTCGTCCAAATCAATCATGCTGCTGGTCCTCGGAAAGGCGAGGCGCGCGAGCCGCGCCTATAATCCTGTTCCGAGCCGGAAGGTGTTGCGGACCTGGTTTTTCCGGACCCGTTGCCTCGCTCTCGTCATATCCACTATGCTGGATATATGGAAAACGATTCGGCCATTTCCGCTTTGAGCGCGCTCGCGCAAGCGACACGCCTCGATGTCTTCCGCCTGCTGGTGCGGCATGAACCGAACGGTATGGCAGCCGGCGACATAGCCCGTCAGCTTGATGTGCCGCAGAATACCATGTCCGCACATCTGGGCATCCTTGCGCGCGCGGGCCTCGTGCGGTCCGAACGTCGCAGCCGATCCATCATCTACTGCGCTGACCTGGACGGCCTACGTGCGCTCACCCTCTTCCTCGTCAAGGACTGCTGCGCCGGCAATGCCGAGCTGTGCGCGCCGCTCGTCGCGGAACTCGCCCCCTGCTGCTGAAAGGACGCTTCGTGCCTGTCGATATCGTCATTTACCACAATCCCGAGTGCGGCACGTCCCGCAACGCACTCGCCATGATCCGCAATGCCGGCATCGAACCGCATGTGGTCGAGTATTTGAAGACGCCGCCCTCGCGTGCTCTGCTGGTCGAGCTGATCGATCGCGCCGGCATAGCGCCCCGCGAGCTCCTGCGAGAGAAGGGCACACCCTATGCGGAGCTAGGCCTGGGTGACACGTCGAAGTCCGACGACGCGCTGGTGGACGCGATGATGGCGCATCCGATCCTCATCAACCGGCCTCTGGTCGTCTCGCCACTCGGCGTGAAGCTGTGCCGGCCCTCTGAAGCCGTCCTCGATCTGCTGCCAAGCGATCAGCTCGGCGCGTTCGCCAAGGAAGACGGTGAGCAAGTGGTGGACGCTTTGGGCCAGCGCGTCGTCTGATGCTCCTGGCCGTCCTGATCTTCGTCGCCACAATCGCGCTCGTCATTTGGCAACCCAAGGGCCTTGGCATTGGGTGGAGCGCCATGGGCGGGGCGGTCGTGGCGCTGCTCGCGGGCGTCGTCACGCTGTCCGACGTGCCGGTGGTGTGGGGCATCGTGTGGAACGCGACCGCGGCGTTCGTTGCCATCATCGTCATCAGCCTGTTGCTCGATGAAGCCGGGTTCTTCGAATGGGCGGCGCTGCATGTCGCACGCTGGGGCAGGGGGCATGGTCACCGACTATTTGTCCTGATCGTGCTGCTCGGCGCGGCAGTGTCCGCGCTGTTCGCCAATGATGGCGCGGCGCTGATCCTGACGCCGATCGTCATTGCGATGCTGCGGGCGCTAGGTTTCAAGGACAAGGCGACACTGGCATTCGTCATGGCGGCGGGGTTCATCGCCGACACGGCCAGTCTGCCGTTGGTCGTGTCGAACCTCGTCAACATCGTGTCGGCCGACTTTTTCGACATCGGCTTCGGCGACTATGCGTCTGTGATGGTGCCGGTCGATCTACTGTCGATCGCCGCCACGTTGGGCGCGCTGCTACTGTTCTTTCGAGGTGACATACCAAGAGCTTACGATGTGGGGGCGCTACGTACGCCCCGAGAAGCGATCCATGACGCCGCGACCTTCCGCGCCGGATGGATCGTTCTCGCTTTGCTGCTCGCCGGCTTCTTCCTGCTCGAACCGCTTGGCGTGCCCGTCAGCGCCGTTGCCGCTGCCGGCGCGATCCTTCTGCTGGTGATCGCCGGACGTGGGCACGTGATCGAGACGCGGAAGGTGCTGCGCGGCGCACCGTGGCAAGTCGTCATCTTTTCGATCGGCATGTACCTGGTGGTCTATGGCCTGCGGAACGCCGGCCTGACCGATCATCTGGCTGCGCTCCTCGATCGGACGGCACAAGGCGGTGTCTGGAGTGCCGCCTTGGGAACAGGCGTGATCGCAGCCGTCTTCTCCTCCGTGATGAACAACATGCCAACCGTGCTGGTGGGCGCGCTGTCGATCGATGCGGCCCATGCCACGGGCGCGGTCAAGGAGGCAATGATCTACGCCAACGTGATCGGCTGCGACCTCGGTCCCAAGCTCACGCCGATCGGATCGCTCGCGACGCTCCTGTGGCTTCACGTTCTCGGCCAGAAAGGCGTGCGGATCGGATGGGGCTATTATTTCCGGGTCGGTGTCACGCTGACCGTGCCGGTGCTGCTGGTCACGCTCGGCGCCTTGGCGTTGAGGATTACCATCGGATGACTGCCCTGATCTACATCGGCGCGGCGCTTGCTGAGATTGCCGGATGCTTCGCGTTCTGGGCGTGGCTCCGAATGGGCAAGGCGCCCCTCTGGCTGGTCCCCGGCGTTGCCTCCCTAATCCTTTTCGCCTGGCTTCTGACCCGCGTCGACAGTGATGCCGCGGGGCGGGCCTATGCCGCTTATGGCGGCATCTACATCTGCGCCTCCCTGCTCTGGCTGTGGAGTGTCGAGGGCGTCCGTCCCGATCGCTGGGATGTCGGCGGGGCCGCCCTCTGCCTTGTCGGAACCTGTTTGATCCTGCTCGGGCCTCGCGGCGCATGATGACGCCGATCGCCAGGCTTCTCCAAACCAGCGACCTTGCTGAGCTGTCGCGGCACCTCGACGCCATGGGCTTGCCCGGCACCGATCTCGCGGAGCCTGACCGCGTGTTCTTCCGGTTCGATGCGGATAGCCTGGTTGGCTATGGTGGTCTGGAAGGCGAAGGAGCCGACCGTCTGCTCCGCTCCGTCCTCATCCTTCCCGATCGTCGGGGCGCCGGCATCGGCCGCGCGCTGGTCGCCGCGCTCGAACAAGAAGCTTGCACACTGGGCGTACAGCGACTCCATCTACTGACCACGACCGCAGCCCCGTTCTTCCGCATGCTCGGCTATGCGGCCGCCGATCGCCATTCGGCACCGTCCGCTATTGCCGCCACGCGCGAGTTCACCTCGCTCTGCCCCGCCTCCGCGACATACCTCGTGAAAGCCCTCTGATGCCGCTTCGTACCCTTGCCGATTTGGATGTTCTGCCGGCACTCGATCCGGCGTTTATCCGTCATCGCCTCGCCGCGGATCTTGGGCCGACCGAACCCGCTCCCCGCATCCTGCTGCTCTACGGCAGCTTGCGTGAGCGCTCCTTCTCGCGCCTAGCCGCGGAAGAAGCGGCGCGCTTGCTGCACCTGTTTGGCGCAGACACGCGCATCTTCGATCCTTCCACGCTGCCGCTGCCCGACCAAGTGGCGGGAGACGATCACCCGGCCGTTCACGAGTTACGCGAGCTATCAATGTGGTCGGAGGGGCAGGTCTGGTGCAGCCCTGAGCGGCACGGCCAGATCACGGGCATCATGAAGGCGCAGATCGATCATCTGCCGCTCGAGATGAAGGGGATGCGGCCGACGCAGGGACGCACGCTCGCGGTGATGCAGGTGTCGGGCGGATCGCAATCGTTCAACGCGGTCAACACGCTGCGCCTGCTCGGCCGCTGGATGCGCATGTTCACGATCCCGAACCAGTCCTCGGTCGCGATGGCCTACAAGGAGTTCGATGAAGCGGGGCGCATGAAGCCGTCGAGCTATTACGACCGTATCGTCGATGTAATGGAGGAGCTGGTGCGCTTCACCGTCCTGCTGCGCCCATATGCAACCCAGCTCGTCGACCGCTATTCCGAGCGCAGGCACGCCGGCGTGCCGGTCGACGTCAGAACCGATCTGTCGAGCATCGCCATCGCCCGAGCTGACGCTCAAGCGTGATCGAAAGCCGCCAGAATAGGGCACGGTCCCGCTGATCCGTTTCCGCACTCGTGTGCGAGATGCCGCAGTGACGCGCGTACCCGCTCAAGCTCCTCGATCTTGGCGTCCAGCACCGTAATCCGCTCGCTGGCAAGCTCGCGTGCGCGTGCGCGATCGTCGGTCGCGTCGAGCGCCAGCAGCTCGCCGATCTGCTCCAGCGTGAAGCCGGCGCCCTGGGCCGATCGGATGAAGCGCAGCCGGCGAACATCCTCCGGGCCATAGCGGCGGATACCGCCCCCGGACCCGGAGTTTATCGGCCTGTCGGGCGTGTCGAGAAGACCTCGGCGCTGGTAGTAGCGGATCGTTTCCACGCCCACATCGCCTTCTCGAGCGAGCCCTGCGATCGTCATGCCGGTCATGCCTTGACTCCGTACTATAGTACGGATGCCATATAGGTCGGGCACAGAGGCCGGAGAAGACGAATGGCGACGTTCGCGCCCAAGAAGGCGACGATCTATCGGATGGTGATGCCGACCCACACCTGTCCCTACGGGATCAAGGCGAAGGATCTGCTGCGCCGGCAGGGTTATGAGGTCGAGGACCATTGGCTACGCACGCGCGAGGAAACCGACGCGTTCAAAGCCGAGCATGGGGTCAAAACGACACCCCAGACCTTCATCGGTGGCGAGCGGGTAGGAGGCTACGACGATCTGCGCCGGTTTTTCGGTAAGACCGTGGCCGACCCCACGGCGGTGACCTACCGGCCGGTCGCGGTTGTGTTCGCGATGACGGCATTGATGGCGCTGGCGGCCAGCTATGCCGTGCTCGGCACACCGTTCACGGTACGCGCGGGTGAGTGGTTCATCGCCTTCTCCATGTGCGTGCTGGCCATGCTCAAGCTCCAGAACGTGGAGAGCTTTTCGAGCATGTTCCTCAACTACGATCTGCTTGCGAAGCGCTGGGTGCCCTATTCCTACACCTACCCCTACGCGGAAGGCGCAGCGGGCGTGCTGATGGCGGCCGGCGTGCTGACCTGGCTGTCGGTGCCGATCGCGCTGGTGATCGGGACGATCGGAGCGGTCTCGGTCATCAAGGCCGTGTATGTCGACAAGCGCGAGCTGAAATGCGCGTGCGTGGGCGGTGACAGCAATGTGCCGTTGGGCTTCCTGTCGCTCACCGAGAACGTGATGATGGTCGCCATGGCGATCTGGATGGTGCTGGGCGTCGCGCACTGATCTGGTGCGGCGGCCCGGCGCAAGCTAGAAGGGCTGCATGAGCTTCGGCCGCCTCGTCCGCACATTTGCGCTGCTCCTGCTGGGCGCGATGCTGCTCGTGCGGATGGGCCCGATGTGCGAGGCCATGGCGCAGGCTGCGCCGCCTTCGCAGGCGCATGCCGGAATGGCCGATTGCGATCGCGCGCCGCTCACGCCCGTAAAAAAGACCCCTCCGGTGGACTGCGTAGGAGCCTGCATCGCAACGGCCCTCGACGTTCACACGTCTCCCGCGCCGCAGCTCGCCGTGCGGACGGATCCGCCCGCACCCGAGCCTCATGCCCTTGTTGGTCGCTCGGGCGGTCCTGCACCGCCACCTCCTCGAACCGCCTGATCGACGTGGATTCCGATCAATCAGTGCATTTGAGGAAAATTACACATGAAGACCATCAAGTTCATCGGCGCGGCTATCGCGCTCACGCTCGTTCCCGCCACGGCCTTTGCCGCCGCTGACTGCTGCGCGGGGAAGGAGTGCTGCAAGGATGGCGCCGACTGCTGCAAGGACAAGGACGGCGCGAAGAAGGATTGCTGCGCCGACATGAAGGACATGAAGCACGGCGAGCACGCCGGTCACGACATGTCGGGCATGCAGAAGAAGTAAGCTGGGAGGGGAGGCGTTCGCGCCTCCCCTTTTCAATGGCGGGCGAACACCCTGCGGCCGCTCGGCCCGAACGCGATCACGTCATAGGCCTGGGCCTTCATGCCCGGCATTTCCATGCCCGGTGAGCCCATCGGCATCCCGGCGACCGCGAGGCCGGTGACGCCCTTCGGATGCGTGGCCAAGGCACGCTTCATGTCGGCAATCGGAACGTGCCCTTCGAAGGTCATGCCGTCGATAATGGCAGTGTGACAGGAGGCGAGGTCTTGAGGCACGCCGCGTGCCTTCATGAACGCCGGCCGGTTCGCATCGTCGACGACGCGGACGGCGCGGCCGAACTGCTCCTTCACCTGCTGCGCCCATTTCTCGCAACAGGGGCAACCCGGGTCGCGATGCATCAGGACGGGACCTGCAGCGAGAGCCCCCGCAGGGGTAGCGCACGCCAGCGCGGCGGCGAGAAGGCGAAAGCGATCCATATCTGAGTTCCCGGGTGGCCATCCCCCCGCACGGTGACGGGGGGAGGGACGATAGTCGATTACTGGGCGCTCTTGCCATGCGCCCGCAGCCAGGCGTTCAACTCGCCGATCTCGCGGGTCTGCTCTGCGATCGTCTTGGTGGCCATCTGGCGAACCTTGGGATCCTTGGTTTCGCGCAGCACGATACGCGACATGGCGATGCCGCCACGGTGGTGCTCGACCATCTTGCGGACCCACGTCTCGGTGGCATCCGCACCCATCGCCGACATCATCTTCTGATGCATGTCCATCTCGGCCTGCGGGTACGGGTTCGCCGGCGTCGGCCGCATCATCTGCCCATGGTTCATGCCGGAATGGTCCATGCCCTGCATCTGGGCGACCGCGGGGACCGCGCCGAGGGCGGCCGCGACGGCCAAAATCATCATCTTCTTCATCGTGTCGCTCCTGCGTCAAAGCCCCCGCTCAACAGGGATACGGGCTTCAAACGATTAGCCCTCAAGCGATGTTGCTCAGCGGATCGGCTGAAGCGTGTTGATGCCGACGCTCTCGTCGGTTTCGGGGGGCGGGGGAGGCACCTGCTTGTCGCGATAGGAGGGGAGGTCGGGCGCATTATCGGGCGTCGGGTGCGCCTCGAGCCGAGCGATGTAGCGCTTCATCTGCGCGATCTCGCGGACCTGGGCGTCGATGATCCCGTCTGCGAGCTTGCGCACCTCGGGGTCTTTGATGTGCGCTCGCTCGCTGGTCATGATCGCGATCGAGTGATGCGGGATCATGGCCTTCATATACGCGACGTCGCCGACCGTCTCCTGGCTGCGGACAAGCCACAAGGCGCCGGCGAACACCACGATCGAGGCCGCCACGATGCCGAGATTGGCCTTCCGGTTGGGGTACATGCTCCACATGAAGCCGATCATGATGAGCGCCATCACGGCGCCCATAACGATCGCCATCCATGTCCTGGTCTGGCTGTATTCGACGTGGCTCAGCGCGTAAGTGTTGAGATACATGAGGCCGAACATCACGACCGTCGACGTCACGATCATCGCGGCGAAGCGCCCGTAGCTCATCCCCATAGCGCCGCCCTGTTTGGAATTGGGGTCGTGGTCCATGTCGCGCTCTCCTGTTCGGCCCCACCCACTGAAGGATACGCGGCTCTCTAGCGGACCCCTTGAGCTTTTCTGCGGCGTCGACGGGGCCAGCGCATGAAGAGCAGGATTGCCCCGGCGACGGCGAACACGAGTCCCCCCGCTGCGAAGGCGTTGAGCCACGGCGTGTTGAACCGTTCGTGCTCGGTCCAATCCATGATGTGGAGTCCCCAGAAGAAGTCGTAGAGCCGCCACGTGCCGGTTCGCACCGATGTCAGCCGGCCAGTCTCCGCCGCGACGTAGATGCGGGTTCCGTCGGTGTCGGGGAAGGAAGCACGCCAGGCGGGGAGGGCACCGCGGTACTCGGTGCTGGGGCGCTCGATCCGCTCGACGACGGGCGCCGAACCAGTTTCGCCGCGATACGCCTGCCTTGCGATCAGCGCTGCGGCCGGGCCGTCGACCGGGGGCAGCGGCTTTGCGGTGCGGGCGTCCAGCAAACGCACCTTGCCGTCGCCGAGCTGGGCTTCGACGATCGGCCGCCCCAGCAGCATCCGGTGCTGGAGCTGACGCACCGGCGCTCCGGCCGATGCGAGAAGGGCAGGGACGGGCGCGAAATCCTGAGTGGCGATCAGGGCCGGTTCGACGTTCCGGTCGATCCGGTGATCGCCATGCACGGTGTCGATCGGCAGCAGGCTCATGACGAGCCCGCTGGTGAACCAGACGATCGCCTGCGCCCCGATCAGGAGCGCAAGCCAGCGGTGAACCTTGCTTGCCCCGACATGGAGGCGGAGCCGCGGGCTCAGAACCAGGTCCTCACGCCCGCGACGAAGCTGAAGCCGCCCGTATTGTCACCGCGTGCGCGGGTGAAGCGCGCGGTGTCGCCGAACTGCCGCTCCCACGACACGCCGATGTAGGGCGCGAACTCGCGCCGGCCCTCGTAGCGAAGCCGAAGCCCGGCCTCGAGGTCCGTGAGCCCGGAGCCGGTGCCGGTTTCGGGCACGTCCTGCGCGGAGAAATTGGCCTCCACCCTAGGCTGGAGCACGAACCAGTTGGTGATGCGCTGGTCGTAATAGCCCTCCGCGCGGCCAAGCACGTCGCCCTTGTCGGAGAGGAACAATGCGCCCTCCACCTCGAACCAACCGGGGGCCAGCCCCTCGATCCCTACCGTCGCGTAGGTGCGCGAGGGGTTGGGCTTGAAGTCGTAGCGAACGCCCGCCTGAAGGTTCCAGTATGGATCGAGCGCGCGGCTGTAGAGCGCCTGCACCTCGGCCTGTTCGAGCGGCTTGCCGAACGTGCCTTCGCCCTCGCTCTTTAGCGTAAAGCGATTGATGTCGCCCCCGATCCAGGCCTCGCCATCCCAGCGATAGCCGTCGCCACCCTTGCGAGCCTGATATTCGGCGAGATTGAAGAGGATCTGATAGACGGTCATTCCGCCATGCTCGCGGCGTAGATCGTTCTCGCGCGAGCTGGCCATGGCGTCCGCGCCCCAGAAACGATCGGCGAGGTGGTCCCCGGCCGGAGCGGGAGCGGGCTTGTTGCCGGGGGGAAGGTCGGTTCCGACCTTGGCAGCGGGCTGATCGCCGGGCATCGCCATGCCCGGCATCGTGCTCATGTCGTGGCCGGCATGCGGGTCCTGCCCCGCACCTGTCGATGCTGCCATGCCCGGCATAGCAGACATATCGTGACCGGCGTGCGGGTTCTGGGTGGGCGCAGCCTGCTGCTGACCGCTCATATCCATTCCCTGCATCCCGCTCATGTCATGCCCGGCATGAGGGTCGGCAGCCTGCGTCTTCGCCGGTTGCGCGCGCCGCGGCGCGGTGCATCGGACGGGAGCCTTACGCTTAGTCGCGGACTTGGCCGCGGCTTTCGCCTTCGGCTTGGCGGCCGGCTTTGCCGGCATCGTCATGCCCGGCATGTTGTGCATGGAATGGTCCATGGTCTGCCCGAATGCGGGTGTCGCAAGGCCGAGCGGCGCCATACCGGCGAGGAGGAGCGACCGGATCACGCCGCGGCCTCCCCGGCCTTGCGGACCTGGACAACGCGCATCATGCCCGCGTGCATGTGGTAGAGCATGTGGCAGTGGAAGGCCCAGTCGCCTTCCTCGCCGGTCACGTCCCAGCTCACCGTGCCTCCCGGCTGCACCAGCACCGTATGCTTTCGGGGGGCGTAGGCGCCCTTGCCGGTCACCAGGTCGAAGAAGTGGCCGTGGATGTGGATCGGATGTCCCATCATCGTGTCGTTGATGAGCGTCACCCGTACCCGCTCGCCGTGAAGCAGCGTGATCGGGTCGGGGTTCTCCGACAGCTTCTCGCCGTCGAAGCCCCACATATAGCGCTCCATGTTGCCGGTGAGGTGGAGCTTGATCTCCCGCTCCGGTGCGCGTGTGTCCGGGTTGCGGTCGAGCGCCATCAGGTCGCGATAGGTGAGAACGCGATGCCCGACATTCTCCAGCCCCTGCCCGGGATCGCCGGTCCGATCGACCGGCATCGGCGAGATGGTCTGCACGCCCGGTCCCTTTTTAACCTCGGGGGCATTGCTGAAATCGCGCATGGAATGGCTCATGCCGCCCATGTCCATCCCGCCCATCTGATCGCCGTTCATCGCCGGCATCGTGCCGGAGCCATGGTCCATACCGGCCATGGCGCCGCCCTGAGCCTGGCCGTGGTCCATGCCTGCCATGCCGCCTGCCGCGGTGCCGGCCGCGCCGTGGTTCATTTGGGAATGATCCATACCCGGCATTGCGCCGGTGCCCGCGCCATGCCCCATCGCAGCATGGTCCATGCCGGACATCGAACCCGCAGCGCCGCCCATGGCGCCATGATTCATGCCGCCGTGGTCCATCGTGCCATGATCCATGCCGCCCATGCCCATGTCCTTCATGGTCGCGAGCGGGCGCTTGCGGAGCGGGGGCACCTCGGCCGCCATGCCCTCGCGCGGAGCGAGCGTCGCGCGGGCCATGCCGGAGCGATCGATGCTCTCACCGACCAGCGTATAGGCGCGCAGGTCGGGCGGGGTGACGATCGCGTCATAGGTCTCGGCCGGGCCGAACTGGAACTCGTCGATCTCGACCGGGCGCACGTTCAAGCCGTCGGCCGCGACGATCGTCATCGGCAGGCCCGGAATGCGGACGTTGAAGGTGGTCATCGACGAGGCGTTGATGAAGCGCAGCCGCACCCGCTCGCCGGGGCGGAATAGCGCGGTCCAATTGTCCTTGGGGCCGTAGCCGTTGACCAGGTAGGTGTAGACCGAGCCCGTGACGTCGGCGACGTCGGCGGGGTCCATCCGCATCTTGCCCCACTCCAACCGCTCTTTCAGCGACTGATCCTTGCCGGCGAGAAGCCCGGCCAGGGTCTGGCGCTGGCGGTTGAAGTAGCCCGACTCCTTCTTCAACCGATCGAAGAGGTAGTGCGGGTGGTGGAAGCTGTGGTCGGACAGCACGATCACGTGCTCCCGGTCGAACTTCACCGGATCGGGATTCTTCGGATCGATCAGGATCGGGCCGTAGTGTCCCTCCTGCTCCTGAAGCCCGGAATGGCTGTGATACCAGTAGGTCCCGCTCTGGATGATCGGGAACTCGTAGGTGAAGGTCGAGCGCGCCGGAATGCCGGGGAAGGCGATCCCCGGCACCCCGTCCATCTGAAAGGGCAGCAGCAGCCCATGCCAGTGGATCGAGGTTTCCTCGTCGAGCTCGTTGACGACGTGGAGGCGGACGTTCTGTCCCTCGCGCAAGCGGATGAGCGGCGCGGGCACGGTGCCGTTGATGCCGATGGCGTGGCTCTGCCGCCCGTCGATCATCATCATCTGATGCGCGACCTTGAGCGTGATGTCCTCGCCCGACACCGTGGGCAACGGCTTGGCGATGCCGGCGGAGACGGGCTGTGCCCATGCCGGCATATAGGCCGACAAGGCGAGGCCGCCTCCTGCCAGACTGGCACCGCGCAGCACCTGGCGGCGGTCGAGAACGCGCGACATGCAAGCTCCTAAGAATGGGGCCGTGAAAGGGCCGTCGCTTCTTCTACGCGGCCGATCCGTCCAGCCCTCAGCGGTTCCCGAGTTTTTCGAGCAGCCGCGCCCGCGCGCGATACAGGCGGGTTTCGACCGCCTTCTGGCTGATCCCCAGCACCTCGGCCGTCTCGGCCTGGCTCAGGCCTTCGATCGTCCGAAGTACCAAAGGCTCCTTCAGGTTCGCGGGCAAGGTCGAGATGGCGCGGGTCACACGATCGAGTTCCTGCCGATCGCCGGCTGCGTCGTCGATCGGCACCTGTTCGTCGACGATGCTCTGGACCTGTTCGTCGTTCGGCAGCGCGAACGACAGAAACCGGCGCACGGCACGCTTACGCGCCCAATCGCGGCATTTGTTGACGGCGATGGTCGTTAGCCACGCCTGCATCGATCGGTTGGGGTCGTAGCGCGACAAGGCCTGATGCGCGGCCACGAACGCTTCCTGCGTCACGTCCAGCGCTTCGTCGGCATCGCCGAGGAAGGCGTGCGAAAGCCGGAACATCGGCTGCCGATAACGTCGCACGATCTCGGCGAAAGCGGCTTGTCGGCCGGCGATGCTGAGCGTCGCCAGTTCGCCATCCGACAGCGCGGTCCAGTCGAGGCTCACCCCTGGCCGTCGGTGAGCGCCTTCACCACCGCATCATCGAATTGAGAGGTTTGCTCGGGCCGGAGGAGCTGACGCATGGCGAAGATGTGCGCCAGCGTCGCCTTCTGCAGCTCGCCCATCGCGGCATGGCTCTGGTCGACCGCAGCGGCCACCCGCGGACCATTGCCGTGCTCGGCCTCGATCGCCTCGGCAAGGCGGGCATTGGCGGCACGCATCTCCAGCTCGAGAGCGCGGCGTTGCACCGCGAACCGGTCTTCGAGCACCTTCAATCGGGCCTGCTGGTTGCCATCGAGCGCGAGCTTATGGTGCAGCACCTCGTGGAGCGCCGCACCGGGTTGCTTGGACTGCGGCAGCAGCGCGCGCCCGATAAAGACACCACCAATCGCTGCCAGGAAGGCGAGCAAGGCGCACAGGACAACCCGCTTGGTCGAGGTCATGGCTCGCCGATCAGCAACGCGGAAGGGGCAAGGGGGGAGGCTCCGCCGAGCGGCGCGAGCGAGACAACAGGGCTTGCCGTCGCGGGCAGCTCGGCACCGACGATCCCGATACCGAGCGCCGCGGCGGTTATCACACCGATCCCGAGCCCGGCTCCGCGCACGGCGGGGCGGCTGCCGATCCGTCTGAGGACTTGGTCCTCGATACCCTCCAAAGCGGCCGGGGCGGGTGCGCCCGCTAGTCGCGCCAATGCTCTGTCTAGATCGTCCATGCTTTCCACTCCGCCCCTCTATCATCGGATACGCATCGCTGCCCATCATCCCTCAACCGCCGGTGAGGGGTCGGGCAGCGCGCCGCGTAGAAGGGTGCACGAACCTCGTCGGAGTACCCCATGCGTAGTCTCGCCCTTCCTGCCGCCCTCACTCTCCTGAGCCTCGCCAGTGCGGCGCAGGCTCACCCGAAGCTCGTTGTGGCCTCACCCGCGCCCAACGCGACCGTTGCCAAGCCCGCGCGTGTCGCTTTGCAGTTCAGCGAGAGGCTGATGCCGAAATTCTCCGGTGCGGACTTGATGATGACGGGCCATGGCGGCACCACGCACCCACCGATGAAGGTTGCAACCACCACCCAGGTTGCACCCGATGGCCGAACGCTGGTCGTGGTGCCCAAGTCGCCGCTCGGCGCGGGCCGCTACAGCGTCGCATGGCACGTCGTCTCGGCCGACACGCATCGGGTGTCGGGCAACTTCGCCTTCGCGGTGAAGTAAGGTGGATGCCGACTGGCCGCTGATCGGGGTCCGCTTCGCGCTTTATGCGACGTTGAGCGGGCTGTTCGGCCTGTCGGCGTTCAGCCTCTACGGGCTCAAGGCCGGGGAGCGCGCAGACGCACTCGCCTTGCGCCCTTGGCTGGTGGGGACCGGGCTGCTCGGCCTTCTGTTTTCAGGCATTGCGCTCGTCCTGCTCGCCGCGGCAATGGCTGGAGCGCCGCCGTGGCCGATCGATCGGGAAGCGATCGGAATGCTGATCACCGGCTCCGCGACGGGCACGGCGTGGGAAGCGCGCATGGTCGCGCTGATTGTGGCCGTGATCGCCGCGCTGATCGCGGCAGGACGTACCGCGCCGCTCGGCATGGTGGCGCTCGCGGCGGGCATTGCGCTCGCGACGCTCGCCTGGACAGGCCATGGCGCGATGGATGAGGGCGCGACGGGCTGGGTCCATCTGCTGGCCGATATTCTGCATCTGTTGGCGGCCGGAGCCTGGGTCGGCGCACTGCTCGGGTTGACGCTGCTCGTGGTGCGACCGGCAGTTCGCGTCGACGTCGCGCATCTCAGACTGACCCACCGGGCGTTGCATGGCTTCGGTCTGGTCGGCACGCTCGTGGTCGGCACGATCGTTGTGACGGGCCTGGTCAATGGCTGGCTGCTGGTCGGTGCCGGCAATTTACCGAGACTTCTGACCACCCTTTACGGCCAGCTCCTCCTCGCCAAGCTGGTACTGTTCGGCGCGATGCTGGGGCTGGCCTCCCTCAATCGTTTCCGGCTGACGCCGGTTTTCGAGCGCTCGGTTGCCGCGGGCGATCATCGGGCCGCGCTTGGTGCTCTGTGGCGCAGCCTCGCGATCGAGGCGAGCTGTGCCGTCACGATCCTGGCGCTGGTCGCCTGGCTGGGGATGCTCGAGCCCCCCGCAACGGCGATGTGAGGAGCGGGCGGCAGATCGCCACCCGCCCGTCACCGATCAGGCGGCCATCTTCTCGCATGCGTCGGCACAACGCTCGCACGCGGCGACGCACTCTTCCATGCCGTCGAGCCCCCGGCAGCTCTCCGCGCAAGCCCGGCAGATCTGAGCGCAGATGCCGCATACGACCTTATGCTGGTCGGACCCGCGGGCCATGAAGTCGAGTGAGGTGGCGCAAATCTGCGCGCAGTCGAGCATGATCTTGATGTGGTTGGGCGCGGCATGTGCGCCGCCCACCTGAAGGCAATGCTGCGTGGTCATCGAAAGGCAGGTGACGTGACAGTGGTGACAGGCGTCCATGCAAGCCTGCATCTCCGCGCTCATCTGATGGTGCATCGGTCATTCTCCGCGTGAGCCCCCGCCCACTGAGGAGTACGCACGGCGCCGGCTCGTCCCTCAGCCGGGTGCCTTCATTCGTCACCTTTAGCCTGATCCTTCATCGGCTTCGGCGCAGGCCCCCGCTTCACTGTTTCACGCCAGGGCCGCGTAGGAGACGGAAGGGCGACCCGCAGCGCAGCCGCCCTCCCTCGAACGCCATCCATCGTTCTACCCATCTCCCTCGCGATCGTCGCCAAGGGCTGCCGCGCGGCAATTCGCTGGCGAAGCTCCGCGTCGGCTTCTTCCGTCCAGCGCCGCGGCTTCCTTATCGTCACCGCACGCTCACGGGTGCAGGTGCCCGGTGTCCTCGCACTGCTCAGCCGCGGCCTCGGTCTGGATCGTACAATGCTCGATCCCGAACCGACTATGGAGCATGTCCGCAACCGACTTCCTGATCGCATCGGCGTCAGCACCCTCGGCAAGCGTGACGTGTGCGGTGCAGTTGATGTCGTCCGAGGCCATCGACCAGACATGGAGGTCGTGGACGCCAGCCACGCCGGACAGGCCGGCGATGCCGGCACGCAACTCGGGCAGCTTGATCCCTCCAGGAACGCCCTCGAGCAACACGTTGGTCGTGTCCCGGAGCAGCACCCATGTTCGGGGCAGCACCCATAAGCCGATCCCCACCGCGACGATCGGATCGACCCACGTCCAACCGGTGAACCGGATCGCGAGCGCACCCGCGATCACGCCTACCGACCCGATCATGTCGGCCCAGACCTCAAGGTAGGCGCCCTTGACGTTCATACTCGCATCCTTGCCCGACGTGAGCAGCTTCATGGATATGAGGTTCACCACCAGGCCGATCGCGGCGACGATCATCATCCCGGTCGACTGGACCGCCTCGGGCTGGCGGAAGCGCTGCACCGCCTCCACCAGCACGTAGATCGCCACACCGAAGAGCAGCAGGGCGTTGAAAGCAGCGGCCAGGATCTCGAACCGCTTATAGCCGAACGTCCGCTTGTCGTCGGCCGGCTTCTGTCCGAACCGGATCGCGAGCAGCGCAATCACCAGTGCTGCCACGTCTGTCAGCATGTGCGCTGCGTCAGATAGAAGCGCGAGGCTGTTGAAGACGAACGCACCAACAACCTCGGCAACCAGATAGGCGGTCGTGAGCGCCAGCGCCCAGCTCAGCATCTGGGCATTCGCGCCAGCGGTGTGGTCGTGGGCATGCCCCCCATGGTCATGGCCTGCGCTCATTGATTGGCTCCTTTCGTGCCCGCGTCCGAGCGAGCGTCTCGCAGGATTTCGAGGCCGCCTTTCACCGCGATAGCGGCAACAGCGATGCCGACGATAAGGTCAGGCCAGTTCTGGCCCGTCCAAACGACGATCACGCCGGCTAGAATGATGCCCCCATTGGACACGAAGTCGTTGAGGCTGAAGGTTGTCGCAGCGCGCATATTCACATCGGGCTCGCGCAATCGCTTCAACAGCCACAAGCAAAGCCCGTTAACGACCGCCGCGATGATCGCCATCCCGATCATAGTGGGGCCGAGCGGCTCGCTTCCCGAGAAATAGCGCCGCCCGGCATCGAGCAGCACACCCGCGGCAAAGAGCAGCAGCAGGATGCCCGATGTCACCGCGGCCCCCCGCTTCCACGCCTGTGAGCGCGAGAGGGCAAGCAAGCTGATGATGTAGACGATGCCATCGGAGGCGTTGTCCAAGCCGTTTGCGATCAGGGCGCTGGAATCCGCCATGACGCCGGACACCCCGAAGCCTGCCGCCAGGCCCAGATTGAGCAACAGGACTATCCAAAGCGTCCGGCGCTTCTCGGCCGTGTCGAGGTCGAAGCTCTCTTCGCTCATGCCGGCACCTTCTCGTCAGGAGCGGCAGTTTGCCGATCGCTTTCCGGGACCGGCAGCTCTCGGCTGCCGAAACGGGCATAGAGCGTCGGCAGCACGAACAATGTGAGCAGCGTCGCGGATATGAGGCCGCCAATAACCACGGTTGCGAGCGGTTTTTGCACCTCGGCGCCCGCTCCATGTCCCAGCGCCATCGGTACGAAACCGAGTGAAGCCACAAGCGCAGTCATCGCGACAGGCCTGAGCCGGGCCAGCGCGCCTCGATGCGCCGCAGCCGCGCGATCCATGCCATCGCGCATCAGGTCATGGATGGACGTCACCATGACCAACCCGTTGAGAACGGCGATGCCGGATAGCGCAATGAAGCCGACGGCCGCGGAAATGGAGAAGGGCATCCCGCGCAGCACAAGCGCGAGCACCCCTCCCACCAGCGCCAGAGGGACGCCGGTGAACACAATCAGCGCATCTCGAACGGAGCCGAGCGCCCCGTAGAGCAGCAGCATGATGACCACGAAACAGATCGGCACCACGATAGCGAGCCGGTCCCGAGCGGACGCAAGGTTCTCGAACTGGCCTCCCCATTCGAGGTACGTCCCTGCCGGCAGCTTCACCTGAGCGTCGATTGCCGCCCGGGCATCGGCAACGACGCCCGCCACGTCGCGGTCACGGACGTTCGCCTGCACCACCACGCGCCGCTTTCCGTTCTCCCGGCTGATCTGGTTGGGACCATCGACGACAGCGATATCGGCGACGGTCGACAGCGGTACGAAGCCACCACCGGCAGTCGGTACCGGCACCTGAGCGACCGCCGTGAGGTCCGAGCGCGAGCTTTCGGCCATTCGGATCATGACGGGGAAGCGGCGATCTCCCTCGAATATCACGCCGGCCTGTCGGCCACCGATCGCGGCGGCAACCGTGTCCTGCACGTCGCCGGCGGTTACGCCGACGCGCGACATGGCGGTGCGGTTCGGCCGGATGTCGAGCATCGGCAGGCCCTCGGTCTGTTCGACCCGCACGTCTGCGGCACCCCGGGTCCGGCGAAGGATACCGGCGATCCGGTCCGCGGTCGCATTCATCTCGCCAAAATCGTCGCCGAACACCTTGATGGCGATGTCGCCGCGCACGCCCGCGATCAGCTCGTTGAACCGCATCTGGATCGGCTGGGTGATCTCGTAGGCGTTGCCGGGGAGGGTGGAGAGACGCTTCTCCAGACGCTCCACAAGCTCTTCCTTGGAGAGACCTGGATCGGGCCACTGCGCCTTCGGCTTCAGGATAACGAAGGTGTCCGTGGCGTTCGCTGGCATCGGGTCCGATGCGATCTCGGAGGTGCCCGTGCGCGAGAAGGCGAAGCGGACCTCCGGCACCTTGGCCAACGCCTTCTCGACCTGGAACTGCATCGCCTGGCTTTGGTCGACCGACGTGCCCGGGATCCGCACGGCCTGGACGAGGATATTGCCCTCGTCGAGCTGCGGCAGGAACTCCTGCCCCAAGGTGGTGAAGGCAACACCGGCGAGCGCCAAAGCGCCGACCGCAATGCCGATGGTGAGCGTCGGGCGACGCATCGCCCCATCGAGCCCCGGCTCGTAGCGCTGTCGAAGGAACGTCACGGCCCGGCTTTCCTTCTCCTCCACCCGCTTGCTGAGCCAAATGGCGATCGCCGCGGGCACAAAGGTCAGCGACAGGATGAAGGCGAACACGAGTGCGATGATGACGGTGAGCGCCATTGGCTCGAACATCTTGCCCTCGACACCGGTGAAGGTCAGCAAGGGCGCATAGACCAGGATGATGATCGCCTGCCCGTAAACGGACGGACGGATCATCTCGCGGGCGGACGCGGCGACCAGCCCGAGCCGCTGTTCCATCGTCAGTTCGCCGTCCCGGCCATGCTGGGCTTCGGCAAGGCGCCGCAATGCGTTCTCGACGATGATGACGGCACCGTCCACGATCAGGCCGAAGTCGAGCGCGCCGAGGCTCATCAGATTGGCCGAAACGCCCGCCTCCAACATGCCGATGCTGGTGAGCAGCATCGTGATCGGGATGACGAGAGCCGCGATCAGCGCCGCCCGGAAGTTGCCGAGCAAGGCGAACAGGACGACGATGACCAACAGCGCGCCTTCGGCGAGATTGCGGGCGACCGTCGATATGGTGGAGTTCACCAGCTCGGTGCGGTTCATCACCGGTTTCACGACAACGTCGACCGGCAGCGAGCGGCCGATCTGGGTCAGCCGTTCGGCGACCCCGGTCGAGACGGTACGGCTGTTCTCGCCGATCCGCATGACGGCGGTCCCGACGACCACCTCATGGCCGTTTTCGGACGCGGAGCCCATGCGCAGAGCCTGGCCGGTCCGAACTGTTGCGATCTGGTTGAGCAGGATCGGCACACCCTCGCGGGTGGCGACGACGGTTCGGGCAAGCTCGTCGGCGTTGCGCACGCGCCCGTCGGAGCGGACAGAGAGCCCTTCGCCGTTACGGTTGACGACACCGGCGCCGGCGCTGGTGTTGTTGCGCTCCAGCGCCGTGGTGAGATCCTGCAGCGTCAGCCGCATTGCGGCCATGCGCTGCACGTCGGGGACGACGAGATATTCCTTGGTGTACCCGCCAAGGGAGTCGACCCCCGCCAGTCCCTCCGTGCTCTTGAGCTGCGGCGTGACGATCCAGTCCTGGACAGTGCGCAGGTAGGTGGCCTTGTCGGCCTCGCTGACGAGGTGATCGCCTTCCGGCGTGATGTAGCTGCCGTCGCGTTGCAGACCGGGCTCACCGTTGCGGTGATGGACCTGATCCAGTTCACGGTACTCGACCGTCCACATGAAGATGTCGCCGAGCCCGGTCGCGATCGGCCCCATTTCAGGGTTTACGCCCTCGGGAAGGTCTTCCTCCGCAGTCCGCAGCCGCTCCGCCACCTGCTGACGGGCGAAGTAGATATCGGTCTTCTCGGTGAAGACGGCCGTGACCTGGGCGAAGCCGTTGCGGCTGAGTGAACGGGTATATTCGAGGCCAGGGATGCCGGCGAGCGCGGTTTCGACCGTGAACGCGACCTGTTTCTCGATCTGGTCGGGGGAAAGGGCAGGGGCGACGACGTTGATCTGCACCTGGTTATTGGTGATGTCGGGAACGGCGTCGATCGGGAGTTGGCGCAGCGCGCCTATCCCGAGCAGCGCAGCGGCGACGGTGAGAAGCAGGACTAGCCAACGCTTCTCGACGGAGAGGGTGACGATGCGACCGATCATGGTTCAGTCCTCGTCCCCGCCTTCGCCCTTGCCGAGTTCGGCTTTGAGCGTGAAGCTGTTGGTGGAGGCGATCCGCTCCGAACCGGTCAGCCCGGACGTCACGACGACCTGGCCGCCGTTGGTGCGCCCCAATGTCACCGGCGTTGCCCGAAAGCCGGTCGGGGTCCGCACGAAGACGAACGACTTGTCCTCGATCATCTGGACCGCAGCCGACGGCACGGCGACGGTACGGTCGCCGGTTGCCGGAACCAGGATGGAAACATTGACCGTCTCGCCAACGCGCCAGGTGCTGCCGCCATTGTCGAGGGTGACGATCACCGGCACCAAGCGCGTCGTCTCGTCCAGAATGGGCGAGACGAACGTGACGCGCCCTTCCTGACGGCGCCCCGCCGCTGTTACCTCGACGCGGGCACCGGGCTTCACCCGGCCCGCGTCGCTGGGCACCAGCGAGGTCGCAACCGTGACCTTGGAAAGGTTAGCGACCCGGAAAAGCTCGGCGTCGGCTGCAACGGTCTGCCCGAGCGTAGCCGAGCGCGCGATGACCTGACCGGCGATTGGTGAGCGCACTGCGATGCGGTTGAGCGCACCGCCCCCGCTGCCGGTCGCGGACAATTGCTGCTGCGCCAGGCGAAGCGCGATGCTGGCTTCGGTTGCGGCGGTCCGCGCCGCGACAAGATCCTGTTCCGGCGAGACGCGCTCGGCGAACAGGCGCTGCTCACGACGAAGGTTCGTTTGCGCGAGGGCGGCACGCGCGCGAGCGGCCTCCACCTCCGCCTTGAGCGAGGCTGCTTCGCGGCTCTCGATGATGGCGAGAGGATCGCCGCGATCGACGGGCTGGCCGAGATTGCGGGTCAGCGAGACGAGTCGCCCGCCGACCGACGCCGACACCACCTGCACGCC
The DNA here is from genome assembly GCF_001557395.1 of Sphingomonas sp. CCH5-D11. NCBI lineage: Bacteria > Pseudomonadati > Pseudomonadota > Alphaproteobacteria > Sphingomonadales > Sphingomonadaceae > Sphingomonas > Sphingomonas sp. CCH5-D11. The sequence goes on from NZ_LSKH01000179.1 coordinate 20,453, forward strand.
CTGCGGATCGCCTTCGATCGTTGCCGAAAGCTCGATCGCACCAGCCTCCCCGCCGACCGTTGGCCGCGTGACCTCGATCCCGGCGTCCGCGATCTGCTGCGCGGACAGGATGACGGCATCCTTTGGACCTTCCTTGGCCTCGCTGGCCTCGGCACCTTCGGCCTTCTCGGCTCCGGCCTTCTCGCCGGCTTCACCGCCGCTGCCGGTCCCGCCGCATCCCGCAAGGATGAGGGCCAGCGTCACGGGCGCCAGCGCCCGCATGATGTTCTTCGTCATTGATTGTTTTCCTCAGGAGAGGGCGCGGCGGCAACGAGCCGTTCCAGGCGTGCCTTTGCGTCATGATAGGTGGCGAGCGCGTCGATCGCGGCGGTGCGCGTCTCGGACAGGGTCCGCTCGGCATCGAGCAAGTCGAGCTGGCCGAACTTGCCCTCGCGGTAGCCGATCCGGGCGATGCGCGCAGCCTCGGCAGCCGACGCCAGCACCGGACCGCTCGCATTGCGTGCGGACGTGGCGGCGTTCGCCACCTCCGCCTGGGCGTTCGCGATGTCCTGCGCCGCGTCCAGCTCGGCGGCACGCCGCAGGGCCTGCGCCTGGTCGCTCTGGGCGCGCGCCTGGGCGATGGCGGCTTTGCCGTTGTTGAAGACGGGAAATGGGATGGAGACCCCGAACACCGCGGCGACGTCGTTGGTAGCCTCGAGCCGTCGTGCGCTGGCGCTCAACGTCACATCGGGAATGCGCTGCGATCGGGCGAGCCGGACCTGTGCCTCGGCCGTCGTCGCGTCGGCACGGGCGGCCGCCAGTGCCAGCGTACCACCGGGTTCGATCGGCCGTGCCGGTCCAAAGCCCTCAACACGATCATACCATGCGAGGTCGAGCGGCCCGGTCACGGGCTGGCCGATCCGACGCGCGAGATTGTCCCGCGCCACCTCGGCAAGCCGCTGGGCACGTTCCACCGCCGTCTCTGCGTTGATACGCAGCACATCGGCACGCTGCTGTTCGAGCGGTGACGCACGCCCCGCCCGCACGCGGACACCGGCTGCGCGGAGCGCCTCCCGGGCGATACCGGCCTGTTCGCGAGCTGTGACGAGGCGGCGTTCGGCCGATGCTGCCTGAATGTAGAGCTGGGTGACGGCGAGCCGGAGGTCGGCCTCGGCCAGCGCCGTTCCGATCCGCGCCCGATTGCCGATCGCCTCTGCGACCGCGATCCGGGCCGACCTCTTGCCGCCCAACTCGATCGGGAGCGCCAAGCCTGCAGTCGTCTCCGCACTGCGGAGGCCACGATATTGGCCGCTGCCGGCGATGTTCTCGGTTTCGGCAACGATCGACGGGTTGGGGCGATAGCCGGCGACGGTCCGGCCCGCCTCGGCCGCCCTGACCCCTGCTGTGGCGGCTTCGAGACTGGGCGCGGTTGCGCCGGCGAGCGCCAGCGCCCGCTCCAGCGTGAGCGGGGGACTGGTCGATGCCGGCTCAGATGATTGCGCGTGCGCGATCGACGCGCACGACGCCACGGCCAATAAGGCCGCAATGAAACGGGACATGGTGACGAACTCCTGACGAACCTGGATTGCCGCGCGGGAAGCTCCCGGCGGATTAGGCGCTTGTCAGGCTTGGGGAGGTCGCAGAGCTGGGTCCGATGACATCCGTGCCATCGGGTCGTCGCTCCACGCGGCAGGCGCCATGGGCAGCCCGCTCACGGAGGCGACACGACCAGCCTCGAACGGAACACCGATATGATGGCCGTGGCAGCTGCCATGATGGTGCGGGTAGGACTTGTCGGCATCGGCCGGCACCTGGTCCCCGTCGCCATCGCTATGTTCAAGCGAGCTGGCAGCGGCCGTATCGACGCATCTCACGCCTTCGGTCGCATGCGCGACCGATCCCAGCCCAAGCGACAGCACGAGCATGAGACAGAGGAACAAGGCGGAAAGCCGATGCATCGGCCTTCGCCTTAGCAGCTTAGCGAACGCCATGTAACGGCTGCCTGTAAGTGGAAGGGGCAGGCGTGGAAGCGTATCGCAGTTCGGCCCGCGCCTGTCGCATGATCTGGAATCCGCCCGACAGACCGAGCACGGCCATCAACGCGGCCACCACTAGATCGGGCCACGCGCTGTTCAGCCCGAAGACGCCGCCTGCGGCCAGCACCACGGCGACATTGCCGATCGCATCGTTGCGCGAGCAGATCCACACCGAACGCATGTTCGCGTCCCCGCTGCGGAAGCGATACAACATAACCGCGACCACGGCATTCGCGATCAGCGCCGCGATCCCCACGACGCCCATGACCTCGGCATGGGGCACAGCGCCGTGGAGCGCACCCCACCCCGCCGCGAGCAGAACATAGAGCCCGAGCAGGGCAAGCGTCGCTCCCTTCAGCATCGCTGCGCGCGCGCGCCAGGCTATCGCCATTCCGGCGACACCAAGGCTGATGGCGTAATTGGCGGCGTCACCGAAGAAGTCGAGCGCGTCGGCCTGGAGCGCTTTCGACCCGCCCGTGATCCCTGCGACGATCTCGATTGCGAACATACCGCCATTGATCGCGAGCGCGATCCACAGCGCGCGCCGCCACTTCGGGTCGTTGAGGGTGCCCGCCTTGTCGGACGCGCAGCTCGTGCAGGCCATTTCGCCACCTCGATAGAATCGATCTGGCAGCCTATATGCACCCTCTAGTCGCTAGAGGGTCAAGCGCTGTGTCTGAGAAACTGACGATCGGGAAGCTGGCTTCGGCGACGGGCACAAAGGTCGAGACGATCCGCTATTACGAGCAGATCGGCTTGCTGGCGGCGCCAGCGCGGTCGGCCGGAAATTACCGGACCTACGAGGGCGAGCATCTGCGGCGCCTGTCCTTCATCCGTAGAGCGCGCGATCTCGGCTTCTCGATCGACCAGGTCCGGGAGTTGATGGGGCTCGCCGATCGACGCGAACAATCCTGTATGGCCGTGGACGTGATCGCGAACCAACACCGGGATGCCATCACGCGAAAGATCGCCGACCTGACGGCGCTCGCGAGCGAGCTGGATGCGCTGATCGACTCCTGTAGCCGCAACACTGTGGCCGAGTGCAGGATCATCGAAGCCTTGGGTCCGAGCGCAGAGGCCCGCTCACACTGAGCGTTTCTAACGGGCGACGCTGGGCTCATGCGCCGATCGAGGCGCGCCGGTCTAAATCAGGGTGCGTGTCGACCCGACTTAGTGTGCCACGTGGCACACCTCCTGTGCAGGAGCGCTGGTCTAAGAAGGCCGTCCCTTGATGCCGAAGGCAACAGCGGGGACGGCCATGTTGCCTTCAACATAGCGCGTCTTCTGCGGCTTTTGAAGAAACAGTTCGCTTACAAAACCGAGGACCGCCTTGAAAGGCGGTCCCGGTGCTAGTTCCCTGATCGGGAAACGGACAATCCGTTGGATGCCGCATGTACCGATTTGATAGGGGTCGCTCTCTGTTGGGACAAGGCTCCTCAAAGGGCCGAATGCGCCACGTGGCACACCAACGGTCATCGAAAGCACGAAAATCGTGAGATGGGCGCTCTCAACGCACGCTAACTCAGCCTGAAAATCGTCAATCTTCGTGCTTTCGATGACCGTTTCCAGCTTCGGTCCTCAAAAGCACGAACGCCTCGCGAGACGCCATAGGCGGCAAGGCGCTACCTCCTGAGCGGCCCGATGTAATTCGTGCTTTTGAGGACCTGAGCAAAGGTGCCGCGCCTGATTTCGTGTCCTTGCGCAACAGCCCGGACCTTGTATCATCGAGAAGCGAAAGCCGATCACGACCAGAGCCCACCAAGCTGCTACTTGGTGGGCTCAAATCATGAAGGCTTGCTACCCGATGATGCCGCCAACGATTCCGATCAGCGTCCGAAATCCCGTAACGGGTCGATCGGTGGTCGTTCGAGGTGCTGGTGCGCTACGCGGCCGATTGATGCTCAGGGATGGTTTGGACCTCACCCGGCCGATCGCCGCGCAAGTTCTTAGGCCCGGTTGCTAACAGTGAGATAGCCAACCTGAAGCTGGCACCCCTCGCAACGGTCGTGGCTAGTAGGCACGCAAGATGGACTATCGCCCACGGCCCCGACCATCACCACTCCGATCCTTGTCTCGCTGTTTGATCCGCTCGCGTTCCTGCTCTTGCTGGCGGACCCGCTCGGCGCGGCGCTCGCGCATGACTGCTTCGTAGAGCTTGTTGAGGTGAGGATGCGCGCGCTCAACCCTGGCACGCGCCAGCTCATCGCCGCGGTGACGCCGCTGCCCGGTCACGGGACCGAGATACTCCTTGATCTGACCTAGTCGCTTCGCGAGCTGCGTGGATCGCTGCTGCAACCCGCGCGCGGCCTTCTCCCAACTCGCGCGTGCTGCCTCGTAGGACGGACGCCGCAAGGTTGCCATCAGTCCTTTGGGCGGCAGCGGCTGCTTACGAGCATGATCACCTCTCACCGCCTCATGTCGCCGGTACATTCCATCCGCCCGCACCTGCGCGCGTTGCGCGCGTGCCTGTACGTCCGCCAGCTCGCGTCCGTGTTCGGCCGCCCAGCTCCGCACCACTCCTTCGCGGGTCGGGCGCTGGTCGCCCTGCGGACTTGCCGTCGACCTTTGATACCGCTCCCCTGCCCCACCACGCGTCTTGTCGACCATCGGACGCGCGAGTTCCGGCAACCGGATCTCGCGCCGGTCGGCAAAGGCCCGGGCATGATCCTGGTGACTACGCTCGGGACCATAGTCGCCGGCCATATCCTTTGCCCGATCGCGAGATAGCAAGAGGGCGAGACGGCCTTGATCGGCGAAGTCATCCCGACCATAATGGAGGTGCACGCGGTCGCGGTGACGCGTCATGCCGACATAGCTGCTGTGACGATCCATGCCCGGTGTTGCGAGCGCATGGGCGTCATCTACCGACACGCCCTGCGACTTGCCGAACGTAGCTGCATAGCCGTGATCGAATGCCGCATAAGCCTTCGCGTCGAATTGAACCTGACGCCCACCGTCCAGACGCACCGTCATGCTCCCAGGATCGGCTCGCTCGATAGTGCCTAGCGTGCCGTTCTTGACCCCCAGCGACCGCTCGTTCCGAAGGAACATCAAGCGGTCGCCCGCCGCGAAGTCGCGGGTGCCCCGGTCTGTCGTGAACGCCACGTCCTCGCCAAGTTCGCCACCAGCTCGAAGCCGGCCGCGCGCTTCCTCGTTCAGCTCGCGCACCTCGGCATTGGTATGGGTAAGGATGATCCGTGAACGGTCGGGATCGGCCTGGCGTTGACGATCCCACCCCTCCACCAGCTCGGCCCGCGCCGCCTCGCGCGTGTCGGCGGCATGGACCATGCCATGCGCGGCATAGGCATTCAGCGCCTCGGCCGTCCGTCCCGTGGCGAGCGCCCGCGTTGCTTCCTTCTGCCAGTCCTCCCGCTGCCGGCGAATCTCGGTAATCTCGGCCGCGCCGTGCCGCTCGGTGATCGACCGGAACGCTGCGCCCGCCTCGATCGCCTGAAGCTGCTCGGGGTCGCCCACCAGCACCACCTTGGCCCCGGCGTCACGGGCATGGGACATCACCCGCTCCATTTGGCGCGTGCCGATCATGCCCGCCTCGTCGACCACCAGCACGTCCTTGGGCCCGAGCTGGTCGCGTCCCTGCGCCCAGCCATGCTCAAGGCTGGCGATGGTGCGGGAGGTGATGCCGGAGCCGCCCTCCAGGTTCTCGGCCGCGATTCCCGACAGCGCCGCGCCGCGCACCTGGTAGCCCTCGCGCTCCCACGCCTCGCGCGCGACGCCCAGCATCGCGGACTTGCCGGTCCCGGCATAGCCCACGACCGACGCCAGACCGTCACGGCCGGTGATATGATCGAAGGCGTCGCGCTGCTCGTCGGACAGCGTGAGACCCCGCGCCTCGGCCGCCTCCAGCGCCCCGGCTCGCTGCCGGTGGGACACGCCATGATCTTGGCGCCGCGCCAGCTCGTCGCTGGCCTTCTCCAGCCGCGCCTCGGTCGCGATCATGTCACGGGAGGTGAACCGCTCCTGGTCACGCCCGTCCCTGCCCAGCGCCACCAGCTCGGGGCTGGCGCGAACCGCCGCCATCACTTGGTCGAACTGCTCCTTGCCGTCCGAATGCCGGAACGCGAATGCGGCCAGGTCGCGGGTAGTGAACGTCGCCTGCTGCCGGGTGATGCCGTCGAGCGCGATGCGCGGATCGGCCGCGATCTTCTCGCCGTTCTCGCGCGCGATCCGCCGGTGATCGTCAGCACGCTCGGCATCCTCGCCGCGGTCGAGCCGGCGCATGCCGGCCGGGCCGATCTTATGCTGCGGCTCCAGCTCGATGCCGCGGTCGGCATGGCTGCGATGATCGATCCGCGCCTCAAGCCCCAGCTCGGCCATGCGCTCGTTGACGTGGGCCGCCCATGCCTCGCGCCAGCCTTGCAATAGCTCTCCGCTGTTCCAGTCGCGGTTCTTCTGACCAAAGCCGTCCGGCCCCACGTCGCGCATCGACAGCATGACATGCGCGTGCGGCTTCGGACTGCCGTCCCTCGCCTTGTCCCAATGCACGTTGAGGTCCGCGACCATCCCGCGCTTCACGAACTGCTCGGCGACGAAATCGCGGGTGAGCGCGACGCCCTGCTTTTCATTCATCTCACGCGGGATCGAGAACTCCACCTCGCGGGCGAGCTGAGCATCCTTGCGCTTCTCCCCTGCCTCCACTTCGTTCCAGAGCACGGTGCGGTCGTTTAAACGCTCCGGTGCACCCTGCGGCAACATCACCTCGGAGTGGATGACGCCGGCCTTGTTCGAGAAGTTGTGATTCCGCCCAAGCCGCTCGTCATGCAACTCGGAGGCAGAGCGATAGGCGGCGGATGCGACGGCGCTGGAGCCGTTTGCACGACTGATAATTTTGGCGCTGAAATGATAGATCGCCATTGCGTCCAGTACCATGCACTTTGGAGCGCACGTCGGCAACGACGTATAAGCGCGCACTCACGATCCGCTTCGCTCCTCCTGATTGACCTAGCGGTGTTTCCGCTCCAGTCGAACTTGCTCCTGCCCATCCATGCGCTATGCTGCCGTCAGGAGGCTTGGCCGATGCGGAAGGTCCGGGATTACGATGCAGAGCTGAAGGCGCTCGGCGACAAGGCGCGCCAGCTCAAGGCGAAGCGGGTCGAACAGCTCGGACAGCTTGTCGCCGCGACGGGTGCCGATGCCCTAGACGCCGAAACGCTCGCCGGCGTGCTGCTCGATGCAATCGCCTCAAAGGATGCCGGCGCGAAGGAGGCGTGGCGGGCGAAGGGGGCCGCCTTCTTTCAGCGCCGCGGGCGCAAGGGTCGCGGCACTGCTCCGATCGACGGCGCGGAGCCTGACGCTCAACCGGGCGGCGACGCTGCGCGCGGAAGCCGCGCTACGTCGGACTGATACGCGGGGCTGGGTCTTGCAACGTCGCGAACGCACCCGCCACCTGATCGAGCTGGGCGGACTCGTCCAGAAGGCCGGGCTGGTCGATCTCGCCGACGATGATCGCGCGACCATCTACGGCGCGCTGCTGGAGCTGGTCGGACGTGCGCGGGAGGGGGCTGCCGGCGATACGCTCACGCTCTGGAAGCGGCGCGGCAAGCGGGCCTTCGACGCGGAAGCGGACGAACGGGAGTCTCACCCATGATGAGCATTGATCTCGACGCCCTCCGGAACGAGATCCGCGCGCTCGACTTCGTGCGCGGGGGCCCGGCCGAAGACGCGATGTGGCGCGAAGACGACGAGGACGCCCGCGCCAATCTCGTGATTGAGGGCATGGCGCTGACGCCCGAGGATGACGCCCTGTTCGACATGATGCGCGATGAACGGGTGCCCCCTACCCTCGCCACAGCGATCCTGCTCAAGCTGCTCAGTCATCCCGACGCCGATCCGGCGCTGGCAATCACGCCCGCAGGCGCGAGTTGCTGATGCCCGCCCGGATCGGTCCGCTGTGGGCGCTGCTGATCGGCTTCGTGGTGCTGATGGCGAGCAATAGCTGGTTCAAGGCCCGGTTCGGCGTCGGCGACATATCCGGCACGGTGCCGTTCCTGCTGACCGGCCTGGTCCTGTTCGCGATCTGGAAGTTCAACCGCCGCGGCGGCAACCGCGGCAACACGCTGATGGGTTCAGCCCGCTTCGGCGGTCGAGCGGAGGCCCGCAAGCTGGAGAAGGCCGGCGACCTCATCATCGGCCGCTCGGGCAAGTCGGGCAAGCTGCTGCGCTACGACGGCCCCGCGCATCTGCTGACGATGGCACCCACCCGCTCGGGCAAGGGCGTGGGCACGATCATTCCCAATCTGCTGCTGCTCGACCGCTCGGTGATCTGCATCGATCCCAAGGGGGAGAACGCCCGCGTCACGGCCCGAACGCGGGCCAGGAAGGGCGACGTGTGGTGTCTGGACCCCTTCGGCGTCTCCGGGCGTCCAGCGGCCCGCTACAACCCTTTGGCCTGGCTTGATGCCGCCAGTCCGGACCTCGCAGAAGACGCACAGACGATCGCCGACGCGCTAGTCCACGACGCACCGGGGCAAGGGGGTGAAGCGCACTGGAACGAGGAAGCGAAGGCGCTGGTTGCCGGGATTATCCTGCACACCGTCATCCATGAGCCCCCTGCCCTCGCTACGCTCGCCACTGTGCGCGACAAGCTCACCCGCGACCCCGCCGGCTTTGCGGCGCTGCTCGCCGAGATGCAGGCCAGCTCCGGCGCCCACGGACTGATCGCGCGCGCCGCTAATCGCCACCTCGGCAAGTCCGATCGCGAGGCCGCCGGCGTGCTCTCGTCCGCCCAGCGCCACACCCACTTCCTCGACAGCCCGCGCATCGTGGACAGCACATCGGCGTCCGACTTCCGGTTCGCGGACCTCAAGGGACAGCCCGGCACCGTGTTCCTGTGCCTGCCGCCCGATCGGCTTGATACCTATGCCCGCTGGCTGCGGCTGCTGGTGAGCCAGGCGGTCACCGATATGGCGCGCTCCCCTGCCCGTCCGGACAAGCCGGTGCTGTTCCTGCTCGACGAGTTCGCTGCGCTCGGCCGCCTTGATCCGGTAGAGCGCGCGATGGGTCTGATGGCCGGTTATGGGATGCAGCTTTGGCCGATCCTCCAGGACATGCACCAGCTCAAGGCGACCTATGGGGAGCGCGCCGGAACGTTCATGTCCAATGCCGGCGTGATCCAGACATTCGGGGTCAACGATTTTGCTACCGCCGACATGCTGTCGCGCACCATTGGCGATACGACCATTGAGTATCAGACCTTCGGCACGTCCGGCCCGGCGAGCATCTTCGGTGATGGCGCACGCTCTGAAAGCGTCAGCGGCCACGTTGCGGCTCGCCGGTTGGCGACGCCGGACGAAATCATGCGGATGAACGCGGATGATCTCCTGCTGCTGCGACAGGGACAGCACCCGCTCGTCGTCGGCAAAATCCGCTACTATGCGGAACGCGAGTTCGCCGGACTCTATGATCCGGCCTGATCCCACACTGGCAAACCGACGATAGGCGTCGGGATAACGCCCTTTCCTCCCTTTCAACCTGCGCGACGCTGATAGTCACACACCGCCGGATCGGCTTGGCTTCTCTCGGAAGCCTGCGACCGACAGGTCGCTTTGTGACGGCGTTAGCCGGCACGCAGCAAAGGCGCATTGGCCTGTAGGGCCAATTCCGCATGCCCTTCTTCTGCTCGTTGAGCGGTGCGTTGCGGTTAAGTGATTCTGTTAAATAGGAATCGTTAAGAAGGTTAAGGGGACCAAAAAGCCCAGTTCTTGTCGATATTACAGTGGCTTATGACAAGGCTTGGTGGGTGAAACCCCGTGATTCGGTGTGTGATCCCCCGATAGTGTGGTGTGTGATCCCCCGAAGCGATGGTGGGTGATCCCCCGAGTCCGCCGATCCTAAAAAGCGGCTTTCCGGGCCGGTTATCCACAAGCTGGCGGGTAGTTCGGCTCCAATCGCGGTGCGGCGAGGCTGGCCGGTCGACTCGGGGCGGTGGGCGAAACCCCGATAGCCAGGGCGGCGGTGGGTGAAACCCCGATAGTCAACGCCGCCCGGCGAGCCGATCCATACGGGCGTCCACCTCCTCGGTGCGCCGGCGATCGGCGTCGAAGCGGGCACGTCGCTCCTCCTCGTCCCGCATCCGCTCGGCAAGCGCCATCGCCTCGGCCTCGCCTCGCCGCCTGAACAGAACGGCGGAGCTTTTGTCGGCCGTCTCGGTCGTCTCCATCGTATAATCAGGGAGCTGGTCGGCCTCGATCACCCGCCGGAGCATCCGGTTAAACTCCTTGGGCTGGGCGTCGCTGCCGGTCTTGTCGCGTAGCAGCTCCACCCGGCACACCCACCCACCCTGCTGCGAGCCGACATGCTTGCGCGCGATGCGATACAGCGCCCGCTCCAGCCCCCCGGACAGCAGGAAGTAATCGGGGTGCATGGTGAGCAGCGACTTCTCGTTGACGATCCCCTCGTAAACCCAATCCGAGAGGGTCAGCGTCATGCCGCGCGGCTGCTCGGTCTCGGCGTCGGTGTCGAAGGTCCAGCTATCGAGCCAGTTGAACCCGGCCTTCTGCCGGCGTGCTGACGCCCGGATAGAGGTCGTAATGGAAGTCGTCTGGAGCCGGAGCAACGCCGCCTGCAGCTCCTGATAGTCCCTGCCCCCGGTGCTGCGCTTGATCGCCCGCAACAGGTCGTAGGGCGTCGTGGTCAGCGTGCGCGGCAGGTCGTTCAAGCCCTGCTGCTTCATGCGATTGAGCGTGGACGCCGCCCATATCAGAATATCGGCGTCCCAGATCGTCGCCATGCCGTAGTCAGGGATGGCCTGCACTCGCACCCACGCCTCGCCGTCCGGGCTGCGATACTCGATCGGCTTCAACCGCTTGCGCTTCTGGAGCGAGAAAAAAGGCCGCTCCATGACCTCGCGTTGGTCGCGGAGCGGAAGATCGCCCAGCGCCGGGATGAACAGGTCGAACTCGGGGTTGGGATCGCGCCGCTTGCTCACGGTGCGAACCTGGTGTGGCCCCGCTTGACGAGATACTGGCGGAGCAGCCGTTCGGTGATGACGGTAAGCGGCTCCCCGCCTTCCTCGACGCTGAGCTGGCGAAGTGCGCGGTGCATGTCCTCGGGAATGTGGATCAGCACCGGCTTCTTGCCCGGATGGCTGCTGCGCCGCGCCGGTATCGCCGGGGCGGGCGTGTCGGCCGATCGTCGCGATCGGCGCGCTGCCGCCCGCTGCGGCTCGGGGACTAGCTCGGCAGTGGGAGCGGGTGCCGGTTCCGCGGTCTCGTCATCAAAGATGCTGGCAAGCGCGGAAGGTTTCTTCGCCATTATGCTACCTCGCTTATTGGCTTAGTCGTATAACCGCTTAGTCGCTTAGCCTCTGCATAAGCGGCGCGCAGCTCGAACGCCGCCTTGCTATCCGGCTCTGTCTCCGCTGCGGTGCGCCCTAATGGCGTCGCCTTGTAGAAGTCCTTGCGGAAGTGAAGGCGGCTGTCGAACATCGTCACCCCCTTGGCCGCGAACCCGGCATGGGCCTCCTGCCCCTCCCCGCCCTGATGGGGAACCTGGGTGAGGATGACGGCGAACGGCGTGCCCGCCTGCTGCACCTGCTTGACCGTCTGCAACACTGAATGAACATCGAGGCCGCGCGGTGCGACGGGGATGATGACGAAATCCGCCTGCTCGGCCGCGAGCATGGCGATGTCCTTGGAGTTCGCCGGCGTGTCGATGATGATGAGGTCGATCTTGCCGCTGGCGCGCCCGCGCGAGACGTGAAGCGGCAGGCCGGCGACACTGCTGTCTTTCACCGTCACGTCGTCGTCGTCGCGGCGCTCCGACCAATAGAGCGCCGATCCCTGCCGGTCGTCGGCATCGAGGATCACGACGGATGCCCCTTCCCGTGCCGCCTCGACCGCGAAGCCGGTCGATAGCGTCGTCTTGGACTGCCCGCCCTTCTGCGCGATGATCGCCCATACCTGCATAGCTGCTGCTCCCTACTAAGCGGCTAAGCGACTTATGCCGCTTAGCCGCTTAGTCGTAAAGTATCTTAGTCCTGATCTTCACCGGCACCTTCGTCAGCGTCCAGCGGATCATGATGCATCGCACCATGCCCTTCGGCCGGACACACCGGCGCGCCCACTTCCTCCAGCCATTTGCGCGCGGTCCTCACCGTGTAGCCGCACGTCTTGCACTCGCATTTGAGCAACCGCGTCGCCTGCTTCTTCGGCCGCGTCGTCTCGCCGCCGGTATCGAGCCGGGCATGGGGGAGTGGGCCTGCGACCGCGAGGATGGGTGCAACCGCCGCAAGGAAGGCGTCGCCCGGCGTGGTGGCGGTCATCTTCCCAACCAGACCAAGCCCTACCGCAATCCGTTTAAACGCCTTCCCGTGCCCGGCGGCGATCCCTACTGCGGCGTGGACCAACTCGTGCGCGAGGATAGCGGCGATCTGCGTCGGCATCGCGTCGGGAGCGTGCGCCAGGTCCGGCCGGATGAAGATTTCAAAGTGGCCGTCATCGCTGCACCTGTTGTCCCAGCATTCGCCAATCGCTCGGCCCCGCGCGCCCCGGCTGGTGAAGCCGATCGCGACGCGCACGCGGGAGGGAAGGGGGGCGTCCAGCGCCTCGAACAAGGGTTCCATGCCGATCGCCACCCGGTTCAGCCAGCTCTCGCGATTGTCGTGATCCATGCCCCGTCTTCCTTCCTCACATCGCCCTCGGGCGATGGCCCTCGGCCATCGTCCCTGCCTCGTGGCGAACAGCGGGGGGTGAGGGGGCAGCGGGAATCCGTCGGGGTGGTGCGGGCGCACGGAGCGAAGCGGAGGAGCCACGGCCCGGCTGATTGCCGTTGCTGGGAGAGGGGGGCGGCGCTCCCCTTTCCCTCGCTGACAAACGACGTCGCCGGCAGCGCCGGCGTCCTCCTGGGCGGACCAGGCCGCCCCGCGCGAGCGATCGTTGCCCGTAGGGGCGAGACGCCGGAGGCGGCTCGATCGTAGCGCGAGCGGAGATAGAGCGCGGTCCGCACGGACGCGCTCCTTCATGTCCTAAGCGACTAAGCGACTAAGCCTATTAGCGACTGTCGTGCGTGCTGAGCGCCGTCAGATCGAGGGCGTGACTGCGGGTTTGACCGTGCGAGGCCATTGGAACACCAGCACGTCATTCTCGTCACGCACCTCGACGCGCTCCGCCAAGTCCATGTCGATGATCTCCCGGGCATGATCCTGAACGGCGCTGAGGGGGTGGCCCTTCCAGGTTTCGCTACCGTCCCAGCGGTGCCCGTTGTTGAAGCGGATGATCTGGTAATCCATCGGATTGGTCCTCGGACATTTGGAAGGTCGAAATGAGCAAGCTGACCAGCGACGCCATCGAAGTCGTCAACCGCAACGCACTTGTGACCGTCGCTCTGAAGCAGGGTTATAACGCCTACCTGCCGGTCTATGACAACGGCATCGACCTGATCCTCCACAATGAGGCGTCGGGCGACACCCGTCTTGTCCAACTCAAAGGTCGTTGGACGATCGACCGCAAATACATCGACCGCGACATTTGGATCGCGTTTCCTGATCGAGGGTGCTGGTATGTGGCCCCGCACGATGAGATGCTGCGGCTCGGCGAGCGACATACCACGACAGAAAGCTGGGCGAGGGGCACCTACAGCAAGACCCCGCTTAGCAGGACGGACCGCGAGGAGCTGGCCGACTATCGTTTCGGCGATCCCGATATGGTGATCGCGGAAGCGGAGAAGCTGGAGCAGGATGGATGACGCATGACGATCGAACGACTCCAACTTCTTCGTAACGTCGGCCAATTCGACTCCGTAGCCACCGACGCGCAACTTCAACTCGCCAAGCTGTCGTTGATCTATGCCGAGAACGGGCGGGGCAAGACGACGCTCGCCACCATCCTGCGGTCGCTCGGCACGGGGGAGACGGCACTGATCGAGGAGCGAAGGCGACTCGGCTCCGCCCATGCGCCGCATGTCGTCCTGGCCGCGCCGGGCGCGCCGTTCACCTACCAGAACGGCGCATGGTCGGTGCTTCATCCCGACATAGCCGTGTTTGATGACGGGTTCGTCGCCGCGAATGTCTGCTCCGGCATCGCGATAGAGACGGCGCACAAGCAAAACCTGCATGAGCTGATCCTGGGCGCGCGCGGCGTCGCCCTGAACACCGCCCTGCAGGGCCATGTCGGCCGGGTGGAAGAACACAATCGCGCCCTTCGCGCGAAGGGCGACGTTATCCCGGCCGCCGCGCGCGGAACACTGACGGTGGACGCCTTCTGCGCCTTGGCGGCCGATCCGGCGATCGACGCTAAGCTGGAGGCGGCGCAACGCGCCCTGTCGGCGGCGCGGTCGGCCGATGCCATCCGGTCGCGGCCGGCGTTCGCGGCATTGTCGCTGCCCGCCTTCGATCCGGCCGCGCTGAACGCGCTGCTCGCCCGCGGCCTGCCGGCGCTGGAAGCGGACGCGGCGGCACGTGTGAAGGCTCACCTCCGTCGTCTTGGCCGGGACGGGGAGGCATGGGTGGGGGAGGGCATGACGCGCATCGCCGGCGCGTCGGAAGACCAAGCTGGCGACATATGCCCGTTTTGCGCGCAAGACCTCGCCGCTTCCCCGCTGATCCGGCATTACCAAGCCTATTTCAGCGATGCCTATGGCGAGCTGCGGAGCGCGATCAACCAGACCGGGAAGGGGATCAACACGACGCACGGCGGCGACGTGCCGGCCGCGTTCGAGCGAGCGGTGCGCGTTGCGGTGGAAAACCGGGAGTTCTGGCGATCCTTCACCGACGTTCCCGACATCGACGTGGACACGGCCGCGATCGTCCGTGCTTGGGGCGCGGCGCGGGACGCGGTGCTTGCCGTTCTGCGCGCGAAGGCTGGCGCGCCGCTAGAACCAATGGAGCTTTCGGCGGAGTGCTTGGCGTCGATCGCCGCCTATGACGAACAGCGCGCCACGATCGGCGATCTGTCGGCCGCGCTGCTCGGGCGCAATGCCTCGATCGCCATCGTGAAGGAAAAGGCCGCCGGCGCGAACGTCGCCACGCTCTCGGCCGAACTCGCCAAGCTCTCCGCCGTCAAGGCGCGGCACGAACCGGCCACCGCCGCGCTCTGTGACGATTATCTGGCCGAGAAGGCGGCGAAGAAGGCGACGGAGCGACTACGCGACCAAGCGCGAGCCGCTCTCGACCAATACCGCCAAGGGATTTTCCCCGCCTACGAGGCGGCGATCAACGACTACCTGGGCCGCTTCAATGCGGGTTTTCGTCTCGGCTCCGTCACGTCGGTGAACAACCGGGGAGGATCGTCCGCCAGCTACAGCGTTCTCATCAACAACGTCCCGGTCGCGTTGAACGCGGATGACGGCCCCTCGTTCAAGAACACGCTCAGCGCCGGGGATCGGAATGCGCTTGCCTTGGCCTTCTTCTTCGCCTCACTCGATCAGGACGCTCGCCTGGCCGACAAAGTCGTGGTGATCGATGATCCCATGACAAGCCTAGACGAACACCGGCGGCTCACGACGGTCCAAGAGATGCACCGACTATATGGCCGAGTCCGACAGATGATCGTGCTGTCGCACTCCAAGGCGTTCCTCTGCGCCGTGTGGGAGGGCTCGGATCGGACGGCGCGCTGCGCGCTTCAGATCGTGCGGAGCGGCGGGGGATCGACCCTCGCGGCGTGGAATGTTCATCATGATACCCTGACCCCCCATGACCTCCGGCACGAACTGGTGCGCGGGTATATTGAGGTGGGCAACACAGCGAACGAACGGGATGTGGCTGAAGCGCTTCGACCGATCCTAGAGCAATTTACGCGAGTAGCGTATCCTGGTGCTTTTCCGCCTGGATCGGTGCTAGGTCGTCGGTTCTTCGATCAGTGTCAGCAGCGACACGGACAACCCAACGAAATACTATCAGTGGATGACACGGCCGAGCTGCGCCTGTTGGTCAATTATGCAAACACCTTTCATCACGACACAAATCCGGCCTGGGAGACGGCTCACATCAACGATCGGGAGCTGCTAGGCTTCGCTACCCGGACAATCGCCTTCGCCTCTCGGTAGCTAGACCTGACGCAGCTCATCCAGAAAGCTCGTCAGCACATGTTCGAGGTCCGGGAACACCGGATGCTCTTGGAAGTGCCGGGTCAGCTCCGCGTCGATCGTCGCGGGCGACTTGGCGTCCTCCTTCGACTTTTCCGCCCATTTGCGGCCGGGGTGCACCGTGTCCCAAGGCGAACGCTTGTTGGCGCGGGTGGTGGCGTCGTCGCCATGCTTGCCCAAGCCGTAGAGGATGCTCGTTTCGCTGTTCCAAATCGGTCGGAACAGGTGGATCATGTAGTCCTCGGCGGCCGTCTCCCAACCGCTCTGCACCACGAGCGAGCGGAACTCGAAGTCCGCCAGATCGAGCGTCGTCGTAGCCGTGCCGATGTTCTTGCGGTGGTCGGATAGCCGGCCGCAAAGCCGCGGCCCCTGCTCCAGCGGCGTGCGGGCGTTGTTGATCGCCGGCGCGGCCTGGCCGACATAGATGGGCGTCTCGCTCCCGCTGATGGGCGCGTAGAGCGGGAAGGGGCCGTTGTAATAGATGGCGTAGATGCCCGACCCGTAGAAGCGCGGTATCTCGGCCAACGGGTGCCGCTGCTGCGCGACCAGCGCGAGCGACACGAAGCGCCCCACCACTTTGGGGTTGCTCGGATCGAAGACAGCCGATGGCTGCCGGATCGGATCGAGCGTGTTCAGGAACGAACCTAATTCCTGGATCACGGCGCGAATCTCTTTCTCGAGCGCGCGCCGGCGCGGAACAGACAGCGTGGTCGCGGCCGTCTGCTCCATGAGACTGTCGAGATTGGTGCGCAGCTCGGCGATCGGCGACGGCGCGGGAGTAGGCTTGCGGCTCATGCGGCGACCAGGTTCCTCGCCACGTTCGCGCCGATCGCGTGCGCCAGTTGAACCGGGACCGCGTTGCCGAGCTGACGCATGGATTCGGTCCATGACCCATGGAAGCGGAAGGTGTCCGGAAAGGTTTGCAGGCGGGCGCTCTCTCTCACGCTGAAATACCGCACGCTGCCATCCGCCCGGCGAAGCATGTTCTCGCCGCCCGGCACCCCATGCACGCCAGCCTTCAACGTCTTGGCCGGCTCGTCCATCGGACTGCCAGTGTGCCCGACATAGCTACGCGCGCCGCCCTGGAAACGATGGTTGAGGCACTTGGCCGCCAGCTCTGGCGCGAGTTGGGGGTCCGGCAGGTCGCCGATCGCGTCGCGGACCGTCAGCCAAGGCGCTGTCGTGGGCTTCTCGATCAACATGCGGCCGCGGGCGAGAAGGCGAGGGTCCAGCAGCCGATCGCGCGCCGCGACCTCGTGCCGGTCCCAATACTCGCCCGATCGAACCTGGTCCCACAGCAGCGCGTCGAGCGAATGGGTATGCTCCGGGAAGGACCATTCGATGCCAAGATCAGCGCGGAAGCCGACAAACACAACGCGCTCGCGGCGCTGTGGCACACCGTGGTTCGCCGCGTTGAGGACGCGGTAAACGACGTTGTAGCGCAACTCGTCTTGGCTGCCCCTCGCCGTGTGATGCCGCTCCAGGCGCACCATGTGGTCGTTCCACGCCTCGCCCGGCAGCGGCGTCAGCTCGGGGTAGGTGAGCTGGTGAACGATATGGGCGAGGTAGGTCGCGAAGCTCGCGCGGGTCAGCCCCTTCACGTTCTCGAAGACGAACGCCCTCGGCCGCGTCTCACGCACCACGCGCACGGCCTCGGGCCACATGTCGCGGGTATCGGCATGGGCGCGATGCTTACCGCCAAGCGAGAAGGGCTGACAGGGCGGCCCGCCGCTCACGAGGTCGATCTTGCCCTCGTGCTTCCGAAAATCGACCTTGCGAATGTCGCCCTCGATCGGCTCGGGCCACCGTCCGATACCGCCCGTCTTGGCACGACGGTTCTCCCGGATCGTGTCGCAGCACCAACGGTCCCACTCGACGATCTGCACCGGCTTGAAGCCGGCCTTGCTGATGCCCATGCCCAGGCCCCCGGCCCCGGCGAACAGTTCAATGGCGCGCATGGTCGACTCCCTCGCCTTCAAGAAAGGCCCTGATCTTGTTCTCTAGTTGTTCCGTTTGCCGACATTCGCATTCCCACACAACCATCTGACGCCAACCTTCGCCCTCCAACGTCTCGCGGACGCGCTCGTCGCGCTCCCGGTTGCCTTCGAGCTTCGGCCCCCAAAAATCTTGCCTCGATTTCGGCATCCGCGCCAGCTTGCAGTTGGGATCGGGATGGCGATGCCAGAAACAGCCGTGCACGAAGATGACCTTGCGACGGCTCCTAAATACAAGGTCCGGGCTTCCGGGAAGGCGCTTATCGTGAAGACGATAGCGGTAGCCCATCCCGTGAACGAGACGACGGACAGTCATCTCCGGCTTGGTATTCTTCGCGCGCACCCGCCCCATTCGTTCGGAGCGAGCTTCCGGCGACAGCGTATCCATGCCGTTTAAACGCCCTGGCGAGCGCGATGCTCGCGAAGCACGCGCTGCACGGTCGAGCGCGACACGCGGAACAAGCTGGCGAGCTGGGCGGGGGAGCCTTGGCCGGAATCAGCCTTCGCGATGATCTCGGCGCGCTGCTGGCCGGTAAGGCTCGGCCGGCGTCCAAGGTGGCGGCCGGCGCTGCGCGCGTGCGCCAGCCCGTTCATGGTCCGCTCCCGGATCATGGCACGTTCGAACTCGGCGAACGCACCTAGCATCTGCGTCATCAACCGCCCCGGCGCGGTCGTGGTGTCGATGGCCTCGGTCAGCGATCGGAAGCCAGCGCCGGCCGCAGCGATCGCCTCCAGCGTGAACAGAAGGTCGCGAAGGGATCGGGACAGTCGGTCGAGCTTCCACACCACCAGAACATCGCCGGGGGTCAGCGCGCCGATCGCGCGCGCCAACTCGCGGCGATCGGCCTGGCCGCCCGACGCCTCCTCCTGGTAGATCGGATCGCAGCCGGCATCGGTCAGCGCGCGGAGCTGCGGAGCGAGGTCCTGGGTGTCGCCGCGGGACACCCGCGCATAGCCGATTTCCATGTTCCCATTCTGACAGGGGATTTTGACACCTGTAAACCCGCATGTAAACGCTCGCGCTAAGTGGCGGCATTCTGATCGCGCTATTTGTCGGCGAGCG
>NZ_LSKH01000180.1:0-1133 GCF_001557395.1 Sphingomonas sp. CCH5-D11
TGCCGACGATCGCGGCGGTCAACGGGCTGGCGCTCGCCGGCGGACTGGAACTGGTCCTGTGCTGCGATATCGTGATCGCGGCCGACGACGCTGTCTTCGGTGACGCACACGCGAACTACGGGCTGCTTCCGGGTGGTGGCGGATCGATCCGCCTGCCGCGCAAGATCGGCGCTGCCCGCGCCACTCGGCTCATGATGACCGGCGAGTCCATTTCCGCGCAGGACATGGAGCGCGCGGGGTTGGTCAGCCGCTGCGTGCCAGCGGCGGCGCTGGCGGAGACCGCGCAGGCACTGACCGAGACGCTGGCCGCGAAAAGCCCGCTTGGCCTGGCGCGCATGAAGGAGCTGGCGGCGCTCGCCGTCGACTGCTCGCACGAGGAGGGTTTGCGGCGAGAAATGGAGATCGTCGCCGCCTACGCAGACTCGTATGATCTGCAGGAGGGACTGGCAGCCTTCGCGGCGAAACGGCCGCCGGAGTTCGTAGGGCGATGAGCGAGGTCTTCATCGCCGGCGTCGGCATGACGTCGTTCGGTCGGCAATTGGACCGGAGCTTGAAGGCGCTGTCGGCCGACGCTTGCGCACAGGCGTTCGCCGATGCGGGATGCGGGCCGGCGAACATCGAGGCGGTATTCTTCGGCAATTGTGTCCAGGGCCATATGGAAGGCCAGGACATGATCCGCGGCGAGATCATCGCCCGCGCCATCGGTATCCACGGCGTCCCCGTCGTGAATGTCGAGAATGCCTGCGCGACAGCCTCGACTGCGCTGCACATGGCAAACGCCTATGTCCGCTCGGGCGCGGCGGACATCGTGCTGGCGATCGGCGCCGAGAAGATGTGCTCACCCGACAAGGCGCTGATGTTCAGCGCTTTCGACGGGGCTTGGGACGTGCATGAAACCGCGCGGAACCGCGATATTCTGTTGGCGATGGGTCAGGGCGTCGCGGTGCCGGATGGCTCGGTGTCTGCCCAGCCTTACAGCGTCTTCATGGACATCTATGCCGCGATGTCGCGCGCGCACATGAAGACCTACGGCTCGACACAGGCACAGATTGCTGCCGTATCCGCCAAGAACCATGGCCATTCGGTCGGAAATCCGCTGGCACAATATCGCACCCCCTTTACCGTAGAGGCGG
>NZ_LSKH01000181.1:0-1034 GCF_001557395.1 Sphingomonas sp. CCH5-D11
CTGATAGGCATGGGTGCCCGCCAGCGTCAGCGTGCCCGTGCCCTCGCTTGCGAGCAGTTCGAAGTCGGTAAGCGTGCCGCCCGCCAGCGTGCGGTCGCCGGCCATCTCAACTTTGGCGATGTCCATGCCGGCACCGCCCGATACGCTGCCCGCCACGAGAGTGCCGACAAGCCGCAGGCGATCGTCGCCCGCGCCCAGATCGATCGCACCGACCAGCCGGCCGCTGGCCGCGAGCGTCAGTTGCTGCGCCCCGTCGCCGAAGGTCAGCGGGCCGCTTTCGGAGCCTGCCAGCGTGCCCGTGACGATCATCGATCCGCCCGTCAGTTCGAGCTGCTCGAAGCCGGTCGCCGTGCCCGCCAGCAGGATCGGTCCATCGGCCGTGAAGCGCAGCGCGTCGTTCCCTGCGCCGCCCGTGTAGCGCCCCGCGGCTTGCGCGACGCCCAGGGCGAGCCGGTCGTTGCCGCCGCCAAGGTCCACCGCGGCAAGATCGCCGTCGACGGTGAGCGTTTCGGCGAGATCGCTGCCCGTCACCTGCCCGATGCCATAGCCGCCGAGCGTCAGGTTCACCCCGGCTCCGGACAGCGCCAGATCGTCGAACTGCTGATCGAGCGCGAGCGTCAGCGTGCCATTGCCCTCCACGGCCAGCCGTTCGAAGCCGGTGCGCTGGGCAATGCCGCTGCGATCGCCCGAGAGGACGACGCGATAGAGATCGCTTCCAGTGCCCCCGTCAACACTCACGACGCTGCTGCCGGCGTGATCGACATAGACGTCGTTGCCGCCGCCCAGCACCGCCGTGCCCAGGATTGTGCCACGATTGTCGAGCGTTTCGCCCGCATCGCTGCCGGTGATGGTGACCGCGCCGTCGCTTTCCAGCGTCTGGCCCTCGGCGACGGTGATCGTGCCGCCGGACAGGCCGATGGTGTCGAAACGGAACGTCCCGGCATAAGTGACGTTGCCGTCGCCCGTTTGCGAGAAACGCTCGAAATTGACGAACTGGTCGCCATTCACGGTGCCACCGCCGGTGGCATCGACGA
>NZ_LSKH01000182.1:0-45839 GCF_001557395.1 Sphingomonas sp. CCH5-D11
CGCCCCGCTCGACTTCGCCAATCCCGCCTTCAACCCCGCCACGGGCTCGGCGCCAGCCGGTCCCCGCTGAGCCTGTTGCCGAGTGCCGGGTCATGGTCCTCGGCACGGATCACGTCATCATTCTCGCGGGCGGCCACTTGCAGGCGTGTCGGCGGTGGGCTGCCAGGTGGCGAGCAGGGCGCCATCGCCCGGGTTCTGGAACGCCACCTCCTCCAGCGACACCGCGATCAGGCAGATCGGCCGCTGCTCGCGCCCGCCCGCCTCTCGGCAGCGTACCGGGCTGCCGTCGGGAAAGCGATCCACCCGGCCGGTCAGACGCAGGTGCAGCCCGCGCCCGGGCGCCACGACATTCTCCGTCATGCGGACGACCGCCTCATATGGCTTGTCGTCGCGGCGCATCTGGCGCGGCGTATCGGCCCTGATCAGCTGGACGATGCCCAGCGTCTGGCCCGGCAGCGTCACCGGAGTCGCGTCGGGCGCGGCCGACACGGCCGACGCGGCGGGGCAGGTCTCGCTCGAGGACCAGGGGCGGCCGATCCAGAAGCCTTCCATCGCCTCGATCGCGGCCGAGGGCTCCTGCCACCATTGCGCCACGGGCCAGCTCGTCGGAGCGACATGGATGCGCAGCGCCTCCGCGTCCGCATCATAGCGCCAGCGCATCGGGAGCTGGGAGTCGGCGGGGGCCGACCCGTCGCAGCCGAACGGCACGATCAGCTCGAACCGTTTACCGACCGTCGCGGTGGCCGTCGTCGGCAGCTCGGTGCCGGAGGCCGCCGCGTCCGCGGCTGCCGCGCCCAGCGCGATCAGGTCGGATCGGCGCAGCACCTGTTCCACCGGCGGTGGCGCCTCCGCGCTCGGCGTCGGGGCAGGGCGCGGCGGCAGCACCGGGGTCGGTGGCGGAGGAACAGTGCTGCGGCCCAGCAGGAAACCGCCGCCGCCGATCGCGACCATTGCCGTGAGGCCGGCGGCGATGGCCAGCCGGCTGGTGCGAGGGGTCGGCTCAACCATGTGGGAACACTAGCAACATCCGTGCGATGCTCCATAGCGTCAATGCACAGGCTTTGCTGGAGGACATGTGACGGTCGACCAAGCCCTGACGCTTGCGACTTTGGTGGCGGTGGTGGCGGCCCTGATCTGGGATCGGGTGCGCGCCGATGTCGTCGCGCTGACCGGCGCGGCGGTGCTGCTGATCACGGGCGTCATCCGGCCGGTCGAGCTGCAGGGCGCCTTTGCGAGCCCCGCCATTGTCGCGCTCGCCTCGCTGTTCGTCATCGCCTACGCGCTGGAACTGTCCGGCCTGCTCGATCGGGCCATCGCCGGCGGCGTCGCGATGTGCCGCCGCATGGGCGCGGCTGGCCTGTGGCTGTTGCTGGCGGCGATCGGCTGCGGGTCGGCGTTCCTCAATTCAACCCCGATCGTGGTGCTTGGCGCGCCGGTGATCCGGGACATCGCCAAGACGCTTGGCCTTTCCCCCAAAAGATATCTGATGCCGCTGTCGTACATCACCGTGCTCACCGGCTGCTGCACGCTGATCGGCACCTCGACCAATCTACTGGTGGACGACATGGCGCGCGTCGCCGGCCAGCCGCGCTTCGGTTTGTTCGAAATCACGCCGGTCGGCCTCTCGATCGCGCTCGCCGGCGGGCTCTACCTGTTCCTCTTCTCGGGCAAGCTGCTCGATCGAAGCCTCGCCGCCAGCGCGGAGCCGCGCGAGACCGGCGACATCGATGTGCCAAGCGCCCAGGTCGGCCATGCGGAGCTGTTCGCCGAACCGCGCCCGTATCAGCCGGCCAAGGCCGCGATCGCCTTTGCCGTGTTCGTCGGCGCCATTGCGATCGCCGCGCTCGAGCTGGCGCCGATCGCCGCCACGGCCTTTGCCGGCGCGGTGCTGCTGATCCTCCTGCGCGTCATTTCGGCGGATGAGGCTTATGGCGGGCTGCGGCCGCAGATCCTGATCCTCATCGCCGGCATGGTGGTGATCGGCATCGCCATGGAGGAAAGCGGGCTCGCCGCCGCCGCTACCAATGCGCTTGTCGGCGCGCTGCACGGGATCAGCCCGCTCGCCGCCCTCATCATCCTGTATGGGCTGACGATGGTGCTGACCGAATTGCTGTCGAACGCGACCGTGGCGGTGCTGGTCACGCCGGTGGCGGTCGCTTTGGCGGAAAGCCTGGGGGTCAGCCCGCGGCCGTTCATCGTGGCGGTGATGATGGCGGGCAGCGCCGCCTTCGCCACGCCGTTCGGCTATCAGACCAACGTGATCGTCTATCAGATGGGCGGCTATCGCTACATGGATTTCGTCCGCGTCGGCCTGCCGCTCAATCTCATCACCTTTGCCGTCGCCATTGCCGCGATCCGCACCTTTTTTCCGTTTTAACGGTGCACGGCTGGCAGGTCGACCCGCCACCGAATCCTTTGACAAAGGTGTAACGTGTTATAGGTTCTTCCGAAAAGCGGGAGGATGCCATGGCGATCGACTGGGCAGAGAAGCGCGCTGCGTACAAGCGGGACGGTGTGGTCCATATCCCCGGCCTGCTCGATCGCAACCAGCTCGCCGAGACGCTGAAGGCGTGGGAATGGAGCCTCGCCAACCCCACGCCCGCCAACGCGCCGCTGCTGAAGCGTGATGGCGCGCCCCTGTTCTACAACGATTCGTTCCATCCCCGCGTGCTGGATGGCTATCGCGACATGCTGGATGGCTCGCCGATCCCGGCCGCCTGCGCGCAGCTCTGGGGCACCGATCCGGTCTGGTTCATCTACGAACAGGTGTTCCTGAAGGAAGGCGGCGATACGCGGCGCACGCCCTGGCACCAGGACGGATCTTATATTCCGATGGATGGGGAGGATAACGCCGTCGCCTGGATCACCTTCGATCCGCTGCGCCGGGAGGACAGCCTGGAATTCATCCCCGGTTCGCACCACGGCCCGATGTTCAACACCTCCGCCTTCGATCCGAAGGATGTTACCCGCCCGATCGACGATCGCCTGCCGCTGCCGCGATTGCCCGATTTCGAGGCGGAGCGCGATCGTCACGAGATCGTCTCCTGGGCGGTCGAGCCCGGCGACGTCATCTTCTTCCACTTTCGCACCATGCATGGTGGCGCGCCGACACGCCCCGGCCAGCGCCGCCGCACGCTGACGCTGCGCTTCTTCGGCGAGCGGACCCATTATGATCCGAAGGCGGCGAAGTCGCTGCCGAACTTCCCCGACATGGCGACGAAGCTGAAGCCCGGTGACACGATGCGCGCGCCCGGCTTCCTGCGCCTCCACCCGAAAGAAACCATGCCTCTGCCGGAGGCGGCAATGGCTGGCTGAGCCGGAGGCGACTCAGGACAAGGCTGAGCCGGAGGCGACAACAGAACAAGGCCGAGCCGGAGGCGACAACAGAACAAGGCCGAGCCGGAGGCGACAACAGAACAAGGAAAGGATGGCGATGAAGGACTTCGGCGGGAAGGTGGCGGTCGTCACCGGCGGGGGCACGGGCATGGGCCGGGAACTGGTGCGCCAACTCGTCGCCGAGGGCGCCAGCGTCGCGATGTGCGATCTGTTTGCCGAAACCATGGCCGAGACGGTGAGCCTGTGCGAGGCGGATGGCGTGCCGCAGGGCGTGCGCATCACCAGCCATGTCGCCGATGTCGGCGATGAGGAACAGGTGAAGCGCTTTGCCGCCGAGGTCGCGCGCGATCACAAGACCGATCACATCCACCTCCTCTTCAACAATGCCGGGATCGGCGGCGGCGGCAGCTTCGTGCTCGACGACCGCGAGGAATGGGATCGCGTGTTCCAGATCTGCTGGTTCGGCGTCTATTATTCCTGCCGCGCCTTTTTCCCGATGCTGGAGCGGGCGAGCGAAGGCCATATAATCAACACATCAAGCGCTAACGGCTTCTGGGCGGCGCTGATGCCCGGCGTGTCGCAGACCGCGTACAGCGCGGCCAAGTTCGCCGTGAAGGGCTTTACCGAGGCGCTGGTGACGGACCTGCGCAACTATGCCCCGCACATCAAGGCGTCGATCGTCATGCCCGGCGGGGTCGGCACCCCGATCGGCCTCAACTCGCGCCGCGTCCTGTCTGGCGAGATGACGGAGGTTTCCCGTCGCAAGCTGCGCCAGCATCTGAAGATGATCGGTGTCGAGGGCGCGGACGTGATGGACGACACAGCGCTGGAGGCGGCGCAGGCGATGCTGGCGAAGCGTTTCCAGGAGCTGGCGCCGACCAGTGCCGCGCGCGCGGCGACGATCATCCTTGATGGCGTGAAGGCCGAACGCTGGCGCATCCTGGTGGGCGAGGATGCCGAGCGGCTCGACCGCCGCGTCCGTGCCGAGCCGGAACGCGCCTATGATCCCGATTTCCTCGCTTACGCCGTGGAATAGCGGCGCGGCGACATCATTATCCCAACGATAGAAGACAATGGAGAGGCACGATGAGCAACAGCGACAGCCAGGAGGCAACGCTCGACGCGGATCTGGACATCGAGGCGCTGCGCGCGCGCTACAAGGCGGAACGCGACAAGCGCCTGCGCACCGATGCGGACAGGCAATATAAGGAATTGTCGGGTGATTACGCCCGCTATGCCGAGGAAGATCCTTATGTGGAGCCCGGCTTTACCCGCGAGGCGCTGGCTGATTTCGTCGAGGTGGCGGTGATCGGCGGCGGCTTCAGCGGTATCCTGGCGGCCGCGCGCCTGAAGGAGAAAGGCGTCACCGATCTTCGCATCATCGAGGCGGGCGGCGACTTCGGCGGCACCTGGTATTGGAACCGC
The DNA here is from genome assembly GCF_001557395.1 of Sphingomonas sp. CCH5-D11. Classification (NCBI taxonomy): domain Bacteria; kingdom Pseudomonadati; phylum Pseudomonadota; class Alphaproteobacteria; order Sphingomonadales; family Sphingomonadaceae; genus Sphingomonas; species Sphingomonas sp. CCH5-D11. The sequence goes on from NZ_LSKH01000182.1 coordinate 4,762, forward strand.
TACCCCGGCGCGCAATGCGATATCGAAAGCTATTGCTATCTGCCGCTGCTCGAGGAGCTCAATTACCTCCCCAAGGAGAAATACTCCTACGTCACCGAAATCTACGAACACTGCCAGCGGATCGGGAAGCATTACGATCTCTATCCCATCACCCTGTTCCAGACGCGCGTCACGGAACTTGCCTGGGACGATGCGGACAAGAGCTGGATCATCCGCACCAATCACGGCGATGCGATGCGTGCGCGCTTCGTCGTCTCGGCGCTCGGCACGGCGAGCCGCGCCAAGCTGCCCGGCATTCCCGGAATCGAAAGTTTCGAAGGGCACAGCTTCCACACCAGCCGCTGGGACTATGACTATACCGGCGGCGACACGACCGGAAACCTCTGGAAGCTGGAGGACAAGACCGTCGCGATCATCGGAACTGGTGCTACCGCGATCCAGTGCATCCCCGCGCTGGGCCGGCACGCAAAGAAGCTTTATGTCTTCCAGCGTACGCCGTCCTCCGTCGACACGCGCGGCAACAAGCCGACCGATCCTGAATGGGCCCAATCGCTTGAGCCCGGCTGGCAGCGCGCACGCCGGCACAATTTCGCCGACATCATCGAAGGCCGTCCGTTCGAACATGATCTCGTGAACGACAATTGGACGTCGATCTTCCGCGAGGTGCAGTCCTTCGTCATCCGCAATGCGAAGAGCATGGGGCCGGAGGCGGCCATCCGCCATGCGGAGGTCGCCGACTTCCGCAAGATGAACCGCATTCGTCAGCGCGTTGACGAGGTGGTGAAGGATCCGGAAACTGCGGAGAAGCTGAAGCCTTGGTATCGTCAGTTCTGCAAGCGGCCGACCTTCAACGACGAATTCCTGCCCACCTTCAACCGTCCGAACGTCGAGCTGGTCGACGTCAGCGAAAGCAAGGGGGTGGAGCGGATCACGCCCAAGGGGCTCGTCGCCAACGGCCGGGAATATGCGGTCGACTGCATCATCTATGCCTCGGGCTTCGAGATCACCACTTCGTTCAAGCGCCGCGTCGGCTTCGACATCAAGGGGCGCGATGGCGTGCTGCTGCACGATTATTGGGCCGACGGGTATAAGACGCTGCACGGCTTCGCGACGAACGGCTTCCCCAACTGGTTCTACATCGGCGTGTCGCAGAACGGCCTGTCGGTGAACATGACCGCGATGTTCGACGATCAGGCGCAGCATATTGCCTATATCATCGCCGAAGCCCGCAAGCGCGGCGTCACGGAAGTGGAGCCGACACCCGAAGCGCAGGATGCCTGGGTTTCCACCATCAAGAAGCTGTCGGTGGTAAACCGCGCCTATCTCGAAAGCTGCACGCCCGGCTATTACAACAACGAAGGCGATCTGGAGGGCGGTCAGGCGGGCCAGACCTATGCGCCGGGCATCAACGCCTTCAACGCGCTGCTCGCCGACTGGCGCAACAATGGCGAGCTGGAAGGACTGGCGCTGCGCGGCTGACGCCGGCCGTTTGCAGGTGAGGCGGCGGCGATTTTCCACGCGAACAATCGCCGCCGTTGCCCCTTGCAGATGATGTGGCCGACTCTAATCCGTTAAAGGCCGATTTGCGCCAATACTGGTCCGGGCGCTCGGCTGTAACTGGCCGGACCAGGCCGATCACACGCCGGCCGCGGTCGCCTCGGCAGTCGATTCCAGCGTATCGACAAGAAACGCGAGTGCTGCCTGGGCGAAGGCGCCCATGTTGACGATCCGGTCGTTCGTACCGCTTTCGAAGGTCATCGATACACATAGGTTCGGGCCGCTCACCGCGATGCAGCTTCGCCCCGCCGGTGCGCCGCGTGGGTGTTGATCCGGCCCTGCCGCGCCGCTTTCCGCGATGCCCCAATCGGCGCCGAAGCGGTCCCGGATCGCCTCCGCCTGAACCCGCGCATAGCGCTCGGTCACCGACTCCATGCCCGCCAGCTCATCGCGCGATAGCCCCAGCAGCACATCGCGCCCGCGCAGCGAATAGACGACGCCCCCACCCCGGCAGAAGCGTGTCGCGCCCGGCACGGTCAGCAGGCCGGCGAGGATGAGACCGCCGGTGGCGCCATCAGCAACGGCGATCGTCTGCCGCCGCTCCACCAGAATGGCGCCAGCCCGCGCGGCAACAGGGGCAAGGTCGTTCAGCATCCTCCAGCCATTCTCCAGTTCGTCGTTGGCGTTACCCTAAACCAGCCCGGATCGCCTGCGTAGCCCGGAAGCGGACTTGTTCGCGCGCCGTCAATACGTTCGTGTTCCTGATACGTTCGCAACGTGGTACATGGTCGCCATGACCTCGGACTTGTTCGATCTTCCGGTTCTGCCCGGCCTTCGTTCGCAGGCCGATCTTGTCGACAAACATGAAGAAGTGGCGCTGATCGCGGCCATTGATGCCGCCAGCCTTTCGCCATTCCGGTTCCGAGGCTGGGAAGGGAAGCGACTGACGATTTCCTTCGGCTGGAGCTATGATTTCGAGCGCATGCGCCTCGAACATGCGGACGCTTTGCCCGATTGGCTGCTGCCGCTCCGCGATCGCGCGGCAGCCTTTGCCGGGTTGCCACCAGCCGACTTGGTGCAGGCGCTTCTGATCCGTTATGATCCCGGCGCTGGCATCGGATGGCATCGGGATCGTCCCGCCTTCGAACATGTCGTCGGCCTGTCGCTCGGCGCGCCTGCCACCATGCGCTTCCGCCGCCGCGAGGGCGAGCGTTTCGCACGGGTCAACGTTCCGCTGGCGCCGCGCGGCGCGTATCACCTTTCCGGTGAGGCGCGGCACGATTGGGAGCATAGCATCGCCGAAATGGATCAGACCCGCTGGTCGATCACCTTCCGCAGCCTGGCGCGTCGGGAACTCGCCCGTTTGGCCAACGCCGGACCAGCGACGGCGTGAATACAATGACTTGCTGATCGATCGCCGATCAGGCGCAAAATGATCCACCGTCGCGTAATCGTAACCTGACCGCCGCCGCCGTTTCACATTCCCCGTCCAACCGCCGGGCAACAACTCGGGGGATAAAATGGGTTATCGTAAGTCGTTCGCGGTCCTGCTTGCCACCACTGCGTTCGTCAGCGCGCCAGCGTTTGCGCAAGCGGTGATCCAGGATCCGGCGGCCTCGGAAGGGGCTGGCGGCGACATCATCGTCACGGCGCAGAAGATCGAGCAGCGCGCGACGGACGTGCCGATCACCATTTCGGCTGTAACGGGCGAACGCATGGCGGAGATCGGCGTCAGTGATCTGGACGAGCTGTCCAACTACATCCCCGGCCTCAACATCCAGGAGCAGAGCGCCAATAACCCCGGTATCGTGATCCGCGGCATCACCTCGGATTCCGGGTCGGCGCAGCAGGGGCCACGCGTGACGCTCTATTACAATGGCGTCGACATCTCCCGGTCGCGCGGTTCTTACCAGGCGATCTATGACATGGAGCGCGTGGAGGTCATCAAGGGGCCGCAGGCGACCCTGTTCGGCACCGCTTCTGCGGTCGGCGCGATCAGCCTCACTTCCGCCCGTCCGCGCGCCGGCTTTTCCGGTGCGTTGACCGCCGGCTATGGCAATTACGATGCCACGCTGCTTTCCGGCTATATCAACGGCGGCTCGGATACGCTTGCCGGTCGCATTGCCTTCGAATGGAAGAAGCGCGACGGCTATGTCGAGAACCTGTCCGAGCGGCAGGAAGAGGAACTCTATTCGCAGGACCAGCTCGGCATTCGCGCGTCGGTGCGCTATGCCCCCACGGACGCACTGACCGTCGACCTGATCGGCACCTATGATCAGCAGCGCAACGGCGGCACTCCCTTCATCTCGCGCGTGCTGCCGACGGAGGCAGGGCCCGGAGATCCCTTTGGCAAGGCGCATCTTGGCGGCTCGCCCTTATCGGCTCAGGTGCTGGGCGACGACCAGCTCGGCCTCAACCGTGAGGTATATGATCTCAATCTGACTGCGACCTACGAATTCGCGCCTGGCTTCACCTTCACGACGGTGAACGGCTATCGCGAGTTCGACAGCCGCGAGGTCTTCGATGCGGACGGCTCCGCGGCCTGGTTCCTTGAATTTGCGGAGATCTCGAAGGGCTGGCAGGCGAGCCACGAGGGGCGCTTCTCCTACAGCGATCCGCAATGGCGCGCGTCGTTCGGCTGGAACGTCTTTGTCGAGGACAATTACCAGAACGTGCCCTTGTCCTCGGAAGAGGGTACGTTCCTGCAATGCGCCTCATTCTTGCAAGGGGCGCCGCTTCTTCCGGGCCTGGGATGTATCAACGCCGCTGGCGTCGTCACGGCGGCGCAGGCGACGGCGCTGGCGACACGCGGTGCAGCGACCCAGATCCCCTATTCGTCCGAGTTCGAGAACCAGGGCGAGAATGACAGCTATTCCGTTTTCGCGGATACGACCTGGATCCCCACCAGTGCCCTTGAGCTGACCGCGGGCGTGCGCCTGCTGATCGAACAGCGCAAGTCAGGCTATTTCGCCCGCGTTCCCCGTCCGATCCTCAACCCCGCGGCGACGTCGCTCGTCCCGGGTCAGATCGACACGGGCGGCCAGACCTTCACGGCGCAGCGATCCTATGCCGCCGTGCTGCCGCGCTTCAACGCGCTCTATCGCGTCAGCCCGGACGTCAACATCTTCGGCACCATCTCCAAGGGGCGTCGCTCGCCTGTGGTGCAGCTCAATGCACGCCTCTCCGGCGGTGTGGGCGTCCCCAACCTGCAACTGGTGCCGGAAGAAAACGTCTGGAACTATGAGGCCGGGCTGAAGGGTGCGCTGGGGCCGGTCTCCGGCTCGCTGGGTGTCTATTACCAGAAGTACGATGGCTTCCAGGTCAGCGTTCTTCAGCCGAACGGAACTTCGCTGACGCAAAGTGCCGGTACTGCCAGCAATCTGGGCGTCGAGGCCGAGCTTAACGTGCGCGCAGCGTCATGGCTGAACCTCTTCGGCAACGTCGGCTTCATCGATGGCGGCATCGACGAGAACGACTCCTTCGCCTCGACCTTTTCGGGCGCGCGCTTCCGCTTGCAGCCGGAATGGCAAGCAGCGGCCGGCTTCACCATCGACGCGCCGTTCGGCAACGGCATGCGCTTCTTCATGACCCCGACGGTCACGTATCGTAGCCGCATCTTCTTCGAAGTGCCGAACAACATCGCCCTGTCGCAAGGCCCCGTCACGCTGGTCAACGCCCGGGCTGGTGTCAGCTTCGCCGACGAACGCTTCGAGGTGGCCGGCTTCATCCGCAATGCGACGGACGAACGCTATTTGCTTGACGCCGGAAACACCGGCGGCAGCTTCCGGACACCGACGTTCATCCCGGCCGAGCCGCGCTTCTACGGCGTCCAGCTCACCGGCCGCTTCTGAGGAGACGGTATATGACGGTCAATCGACGTGGCGCGCTGGGCCTGATCGGCAGCGGCACGGCGCTGGTGCTGCCGGGCGCGGCTCTGGCAGCGCAGGCGGCGAAGATCCGCTTCGATCATGGCGTCGCGAGCGGCGATCCGGCGTCGGACGGCGCGGTCATCTGGACGCGTGTGACGGCAGACGGCACCACCGCGGACGTGCCGGTGACGTGGCACGTCGCCGCGTCGGCAGATGGAAAATCCATCGCGTCGGGCAAGGTAACAGCTCGGTCGGCAGCCGATCACACGGTGAAGGTGGAAGTCACACGGCTCCAGCCCGGCCGCGACTATTGGTACTGGTTCTCCGGTGAGGGCGAGGAGCGCTCGCCAATGGGCCGGTTCCGCACGTTGCCGGTGGGCGCGGTCCCGGATCTGGTGCTCGCGGTCGCCTCGTGCCAGCTTTACCCAGGCGGGCTGTTCAACGCCTATGCCGACATGGCCGCTCTGCCGCGGTTGGACGCGGTGGTCCACCTTGGCGACTATATTTATGAATATGGCGCAGAGGGTTACGGCGTGGAGATCGGGCGTCGGCTCGGTCGCCTGCCGGATCCGCCACACGAAATCCTGACCCTTGCGGATTACCGGCGCCGCCATGCGCAGGTGAAGTCCGATGGCGACATGCAGGCGGCCCATGCCCGCGCGGCCTTCATCTGCGTGTGGGACGATCACGAAGTCGCGAATGACGGGTGGATCGGCGGGGCGGAGAACCACGATCCTGCAACCGAGGGTAATTGGAAAGCGCGCAAGGCTGCTGCGATGCAGGCCTATTTCGAATGGATGCCGATCCGGGATCCCAAGGCTGGCAAGCCATGGGAGGCGATCAACCGCAGCTTCGAATTCGGCGATCTGGCGACGCTCGCTATGGTGGAAACGCGCTTGCTGGCCCGTTCGCAACAAGCCGAGGTGAAGGGCGGCACGCCTGGCAAGGAGCAGTTCGCGGCGGTGATGGCTGAACGCGCGCGGCCCGATCGCGAGTTGCTGGGCCCTGATCAGCAGCGCTGGCTGGAAGGCGTGCTGGCGCAATCCGTTCGAGCCGCCAAGCCATGGCAGCTGCTGGGCAATCAGGTGATCATGGCGCGGGTGGCCGGCCCCGACCTGACCACCGGCCCGAATGCTGCAGCCAGTGCCGCGCGCATTGCCGCGCTGCCGCCTGCGTTTCGGCAGCGGATCGAGCAGGCGGCCGCCGGCTACAAGGCTGGTCTGCCGTTCAATTTCGACGCTTGGGACGGCTACCCCGCCGCGCGAGAGCGCCTGTACGCCGCCTTCCGGCGCGCCGGTTCGAAGCCGGTCGTGCTGGCGGGCGATAGCCATGCGGCCTGGGCGAACGACCTGTATGACGATGGTGGCGCGCTCGTCGCGTCCGAGTTCGGCGCGACGGCGATCACCAGTCCATCCTACGGCTCGCTGCTGCCCGGCATTGGCGAGGCGCTGGCCGACGCGAACAAGGAGGTCGCGTTCTGCGATCAGGACAGCAAGGGCTATACCCTGCTGACGCTGACCCCGGCTGCGGCGACTGCACAGTTCGTTGCCGTGTCGACGGTGTTGGCCAAGCCGTTCGACCGCCGGGTCGCCGCCACTTATCGCGCCTTTCCTGGCCAGGCGCGAACCACGCTGGAGAAGCTCTGAGCCAGGCGGATCGGCCCGGGGGGTAGTGCACCGCCGCCCGGGCCTGAACCATGTTTCAGCAAGTCGCCGTCTTCCCCGGCCGGGAAGCAGCTGTGTCGCATCGGCGCATCAAACGCTATTGATAATCCCTCGCATCAATGTAGGAGGCGCCGCACCGGGGCAGATAATGCCGATGAGTGGGGTGTATGATGGCGAAGTTGATCGTGGCTGCGGGGCTGGCGGGCGTGTTGTTGAGCTCGGCTGCGTGGGCGGAAGAGGGCCTGCCCGCGCCCGCTCAGACCACGGAGCGGGAACAGGCGCCGGGGCAGGTGCCTGAGGACGACATCATTGTCACTGCCGCCAACGCCGGCACGAAGACGGATACGCCGCTAATCGAACAACCGCAGCCGATCACGCTGATCACGGCGGATCAGTTCACTGCCCAAGGCGCAATCAATATCAGCGACACCGTGAAATATGCCGCTGGTGTTCTTGCCAATCCTTATGGCCGCGACACGCGCGTGGACGGGTTCAACATTCGCGGCATCGATGCCCTGCAATTTCGCGACGGCATGCGCGACATCTTTTCTTATTATGCCAGCATCACGTCTGATCCGTACAACTTCTCTCGTGTGGAGATCGTGCGCGGGCCGGCGTCGGTTCTATTTGGTCAGGGCTCGATTGGCGGCCTGATCAATCTCGTGTCCAAGACACCGGAGTTTCGGACAGGCGGCGAGCTGAGCCTCGTTTATGGCAGCTATGACCGCAAGGAGGCGCTGGGCGACGTCAATCTTGCCCTGAGCGACAATCTGGCGATCCGCGCCGTAGGCCGGGTGCGTGACGCCGATACCTATGTCGAACACGTTCCCGATGATCGCGTCATGTTCGCGCCCTCGATCCGCTGGCAGCCAACACCGGACACGGATATCGTCCTGACGGGCCTCTACCAGGAGGATGATACCGGCTCGACATCGCAATTCCTGCCGATCGTCGGCACGTTCCTGCCCAATCCCGGCTATCCGACGGGACAGCTCGACCCTTATACCTTTGTCGGAAAGGCTGGCTGGGATCGTTACGCGGGCCGCTCGCTGCAGGGCGGCGGCGCCATTGTTCACACTTTCTCGGATAATGTGCGCGTCAGCCTGAAGGCGCGCTACATCGATAGTGATCTGGAATATTTCACCCATTACGCAGATAGTTACTCGAACCCGACCAACCCTTTTGCCGTGTATGGCACGGACGGGCGGACGATCGGCCTGACCGCCGACGCCAGCGATGCGCGGATGAACGTCTTCTCGACGGACAACAATGTGCAGCTGAAGTTCAACACCGGGGCGAATGTCGAGCACACGTTGCTGCTCGGCATCGACTATAGCTGGAACAAGGTGGGCAAGCGCTACGCCGACACGGCAGGCGAAACGATCGACCTCTACGACATCGATTACGCTTCGCTGCAGACCTATGATCCCAGCGGGCCGTTCGCTTTCGATTCGCAGAAGCAGCTCGGCGTCTATGTGCAGGATCAGATCCGCTTCTTTGATCGCGTGTCGGTGATCCTGGGTGCGCGCCGCGACCATGTCACGAGTTCGACCGGTCAGGAGGACAATGCCACCACCTTCCGCGCCGGCATCATCGGTGAGGTCGGCGCGGGATTCTCGCCCTTCTTCAGCTATACCGAAAGCTTCCTGCCGATCGCGGGTCTCAACAGCAGCGGCGAGAGCTTCACGCCGCAGACGGGCACGCAGTTCGAGGCGGGCGTGAAGTGGCAGCCGGGCCCAGCCACGTTGGTGACGGCGACGGCGTTCCACATCAAGGAACGCAATCGTGTGCTGTACCTTGCCAATGACGTTATCACTCAGTCGGGCGAACTGACGACCAAGGGCGTCGAGTTCGAAGCACGGCATACCTTGCCGGAAGATTTCGAGCTCCTGCTCAACTATGGCTATAACGAGCTGAAGTCAGAGGTTAACACCAGCCTTGACTATATGCCGCGCCATACAGCTTCGGTCTGGTCGACCAAGACTTTCGGCGACTTCAACGGGCCGCGTCTACGACTGGGAGCTGGTGTCGTGTATAGCGGCAAGAGCAAGTCCACCGGACCACTTGATCCTTACGGACTTAACCCCGGAATTCCGGCCGGCACGCTCTATACAATCGTGACGCCGTCGCGGACTACGGTGGATGCGCTGGCCGAGATCAGCTGGGACAAGTGGCAGCTCGCGCTGAACGCGACCAACCTGTTGAACAAGCGCTATTTTGCATCCTGCTTGGCGCGCGGTGACTGCTTTATTGCGGCGCCGCGCAACGTGATGCTGTCGCTGGGCGTGCGGTTCTGAAATCCGGTGCGGGCGTGACGATGTCGCGCCCGCCAGCGGGGCGGGATCGGCCACGATCACGGCGCCACCGGCCTGTTTTCAGGTAAGTAACGGCCTGTCGCTGGCCAGTTGTTCCAAGTGACTGGCCAGCAGTGCGACAAGCGAGCCGGCCTGTACGCCCGATGGCAGGCAGAGCAGCATCTGCCTTGTCGCCCAAGTGTCGGAAAGCGGCACCACATCGAGCTTCATCGACGCGGCAAACCCGCGCGCCGCGATCAGCGGCAATATGCCGTAGCCGAAGCCCGCTTCCACCATCCGGCAGACGCCATCGAAGCTGCGGACCTGCATGCGCAGACGCAGCGACACTTCGGCGCGGGCCGCCTGCTCCACCAGCGTCCGGGTCAGCGCGGTCGAGTTGAGCAGCCCGATGAAATCCTGATCCTGCACTTCGGCGAAGGCGATTTCGGTGCGGCCGGCCAGATAGCCGCGCGGCGCGAGCAACGCGAGGTGATCGGTGCGATAGGGAAGCGTATCGAGTTGCGGCGCCGGCGTGCCGCCGATGATGATGCCAAGATCGGCGCGCCCGTCCGTCACGGCGCTGACGATCTCCGAGCTCATATTCTCCTCCAGATCGAGCCTCACGTCCGGTCGCTCCGCGGCGAACGCGGCCAGATCGGCCGGCAGAAACTGAATGATGGCCGACGGATTGGTCTGGATCCGGATCGTGCCGCGCATGCCGCCCGCGAAATCCGCCAGTTCGCCCTCGATCGAGCGTACCTGTTCCAGCAAAGCCCGTGCCCGCTCGAACAGAACGGCGCCTGCGGGCGTGAGGGCGAGCCCCTGCCGGCTTCTGCGAAACAGGCGAACGCCGAACCGTTCCTCCATCATGGCGATCCGTCGCGACGCCGCGGCGAGCGCGAGATTTGACAGCTCCGCAGCCTCGCTGAGCGTTCCGCTTTCCGCCGCGCGGACGAACAACCGAAGGGTGACGAGGTCTCTGATCACCGGCGCACTCATCCCATTGTTTCGCGTTTCGCGAAATCATGATTGTCGATTTGGCGATATACCGCACCTTCTAAGCGTTCAATACGCCCCCTCCTCACGCTTTTTCGAAGCGGAAAAAATGCGAGCAAGGGGAGGGGATCGATGAGGGTTCGACATTGCGTGGCGCGGATCGCCGCCACGATGGCGCTGGGGATTGGATCCGCCACGCTCACAACCGCTGCCCATGCACAGGCGATCGATGCCGGCGACTATGTCCCGGCACCCGACGGCACACAGCTCGGCCTCGTCTACCTGCAATATTCGCACGCTGGCGCCCTGTATCAGGACGGAAAGAAGATTGATGACGAGGCGGAACTCGAAACCGCCATCTCGATCCTGCGCTACGTCGGGTTCACCAAGATCGGCGGCATGACCTTCGACTATCAGGTGCTCCAGCCGTTCGGGCATCTGGCAGGAGGCGGCTCGACCGTGAGCCTGGGAAAGACGACCGGCTTCGGCGACACGATACTGGTCGGCACGCTGTGGCTGCACGAGGATGCCGAGCGGCAGTCCTATTTCGGCGTCACGCCCTATCTCTACCTGCCGACCGGTGACTATCGCGCGTCGCGTGCGCTCAACCTGGGCGAGAACCGTTGGAAGGGATCGCTTCAGGCCGTCTATTCGCAGGGGTTCGGCAAGCATTTCATCGCCGAGCTTTCCGGCGATGTGATGATCTACGGCAAGAACGATGACGCTGGCGTGGCTTCGGACGATCTCACCCAAAAGGCGACCGTTCGGATCCAGGGCTTTGCCCGCTTTCCGCTCGACGATCGCAACGAGCTGAATGCGCGCATCATGCACGTCACCGGCGGCGAAACGAAGATCAACGGGATCGAGCAGAACAACGTGACGCGCACGACGTCGCTGCTCGGCACGTGGCGCCACAATTTCACGCCCAAGTGGCAGATCATGACCCAGGTCGGCGCCGATGTCGCCGTGCGCAACGGCTTCAAGGAGGGTTTCCGCGGGCAGATCCGCCTGTTGCGCGTGTTCTGAAAACAAAGAGGGGAGAGGCAGATGGACAATATTCTCGACACGCGCCGGCTGACCGAAGCGCTGCGCGACCACGCCGCGGGCAGCATCGACCGGCGTGGCTTCATCAGCCGCGCGATGGCGGCGGGCGCCGCATTCGCTCTGGCGGATGCGCTGTGGATCGGTGGCGGCACGGCCTGGGCGCAATCGACCCGCACGGCAGCCGCGCCGCGCGCGGCCGATTATATCGTGATCGGTGCTGGCTCCGCCGGCGCGACGCTCGCCGGGCAGCTCGCCCAGCGCACGGGCGGCTCGGTGCTGGTGCTGGAGGCCGGCCTGTCGGACCAGACGCCGCTTGTTACCGATCCGTCGCAATGGCCAGCCGCGCTCGCCTCGCCCTTCACCAAGACCTATGCGACGACGCCGCAGACGCATGCGCAGAACCGTGTCGTTCCCTATCCGCGCGGCGAGGGGCTGGGCGGCTGCTCCAGCATCAATTGCATGATCTACTGCCGTGGCGCGACGCAGGATTATGACGATTGGGCCTATAACGGCGCGACCGGCTGGGACTGGAACAATGTCCTGCCCGATTACAAGGAGCTGGAGGATTGGCAGGGCGGCGCGAGCGCGCTGCGCGGGGCTGGCGGCCCGTTGCACGTCACGCGCCCCGATCCCGCCAAGGGACATGAGGGCGCGGTAGCGTTCATGGAGGGCGCGAAATCGCTCGGCTATCGCGAAACCGAGGATTTCAACGGCGGCACGCTGGAGGGGCCAGCCTGGGTGAACTTCACCGTCCATGCCGGCAAGCGACAGAACAGCGCCGTCGCCTTTCTGCGCCCGGCGATCGCGGCCGGCGCCAAGCTGACGGTGCTGACCGAAGCGCCGGTGCTGAAGCTGCTGATCGAAAAGGGCCGCTGCGTCGGCGTGCAATATCTTCACGCGGGCAAGCCAGTGACGGTGCGGGCGAACAAGGAAGTGATCCTGTCTGCCGGTGCGATCATCACGCCCAAGCTGCTGACGCTGTCCGGCATCGGCGATCCCGCGCATCTGCGCCGCCTGGGCATAACGCCGGTCGCCGCGCTGCCGGGCGTTGGCCAGAACCTGCAGGACCATGTGCTGGGCGCCGGCGTGAACTTCGAGGCGAAGCGGCCGGTGCCGCCGACCAACTACAATCACTCCGAAGTCTATTTCTGGTCCAAATCCGCGCCGTCGCAGCCGGTGCCGGACATCAACGCGCTCTACGTCAGCGTGCCGTTCGCCACCAAGGAGCTGAACCTCCAGCAGCAGCATGGCTATGCCATCCTTTGCGGCGTGATGCGGCCCAAATCGCGCGGCGCCGTGACGGTCACGTCGGCCGATCCGCGGGTCGATCCGTTGATCGATCCCAATTACCTGCAGGTCGAACAGGATATGGTGGCGCTGAAGGCTGCAACCGATCTTGCCCGCGCGATCGGCAACAGCGATGCCTATAAGGACATTCGCAAGGCCGAGCTGCTGCCCGGCCCGGCGGCGGACAGCCCGGCAAGCTACCGCGCGTTCCTGCAAAAATCGGTATCGACCTATTTCCACCCGGTCGGCACGGCGAAGATGGGTACCGACGAGAGATCGGTGGTCGATCCGCAGCTTCGCGTTCGCGGTGTGGAGGGGCTGCGCGTCGCCGACGCCTCGGTGATGCCCACGATCACCACCGGCAACACCAACGCCCCCTCGATCCTGATCGGCTATCGCGCCGCCAAGCTGATCGCCGGCCAGGCTTAGGCGTCATTCGTCGGCGGTGACGCAGCTCATGAAGTTGCGCACCGCTGGCGGCAGCGGCCCATCGCGGCGGTGCGCGACGACGAGCTGCGCCCGGGGGCCGTCGCCTGCGATCCGCGCGTAGGTGACGCCCTGGGCGTGCAGCTGCCGCATCGACTCGGGCACCAGCGCGACCCCCACGCCGGCCGCGACGAGATTGACGGTGGACGCCATTTGCGGCGCCTCCTGCGCGATGCGCGGCGAGAAGCCGGCGTTGCGGCAGGCGGCGATGATGCTGTCGTAAAGCAGCCGTCCGTTGCTGCGCGGATAAAGAATGAAGGGATCGCCGGCGAGATCGACCAGTTCGATGCTCGCGCTGCCGGCCAGCCGATGCCGTGCCGGCAGCGCGACCCACAGATCCTCGTCGGGCAGCCGCCGCGTCACCAGCCCGTCCGTCTCGCCGAGTGCCGGGCGCAGGAAGGCGACGTCCAGCCCGCCGTCGGCCATCGCCTCCAGCAGCCGCACGGTGGTCTGCTCGACCAGCCGGATCGTGAGGTCGGGATGGCGTTCACGGAAGCGCCCGATGATCCGCGGCACCAGCGGGTTGAACGATGCGGAGCTGGTGAAGCCGATCGTCAGCGCGCCGATCTCACCCCGTGCCGCGCGCTTCGCCGCCTGCGCGGCCTGCTCTGCCGCCGCCACCGCTGCCTGCGCCAGCGGCATGAACGCCTCGCCGGCGTCGGTCAGTTCCACCCCGCGCGTCAGGCGGTGGAACAGTTGCACGCCCAATTCCTGCTCGAGCAGCTTGATCTGCTGGCTGAGCGGCGGCTGGCCGATGCCGAGACGGGCGGCGGCACGCGTGAAGTGCCGTTCCTCGGCAATGGCGAGCGCATAACGGAGATGTCGAAGTTCCATATCCAAATCTAATCGAAAATGCCTGAAGCCGCTATTAGACGTTATGGTATGGCCGCACTACCTCCGTAACCAAGCTTATGCCGGCCGAGCGCCGCAGCGGGTCGGAGGATGTATGAAGGTCGATTTCAGCCGCAATTTCATCGGGGGTGCGTGGGTGGACCCGCAGACCGACGCGACGCTGCCGGCGATCGATCCCGCTACCGGCAAGGCATTCGGCGCCATTCCGGACAGCAGCGACGCCGATGTCGATCTTGCGGTACGCGCGGCGCGGCGTGCCTTTGACGAGGGCGCCTGGGGCCGCACCACCGCGACCGAGCGCGGGCGGATGCTGACCCGGCTGGGTGATCTCATCCTGGCCAATGCGGCGGAGCTTTCCGCGATCGAGGCGAGGGACACCGGCAAGCCCAAGAGCGTGGCGGATGCCGATATCGTCGCGCTCGCCCGTTATTTCGAATTCTACGGCGGCGCGGCGGACAAGCTGCACGGCGAAACCATCCCGTATCTCTCCGGCTATCACGTCGGCGTGGTGCATGAGCCGCACGGCGTAACCGGCCACATCCTGCCGTGGAACTACCCGGCGCAGATGTTCGGCCGCACGCTGGCGCCGTCGCTTGCGGTGGGCAATGCCACGGTGCTGAAGCCCGCTGAGGATGCGTCGGCCAGCGCGCTGCGGCTCGCCGAGTTGGCGGCGGAGGCGGGCTTCCCGGAGGGCGCGCTCAACATCGTCACCGGGCGGGGCGCAACCGCCGGCGCGGCGCTGGCGGCGCATCACGGCGTCGATTTCATGTCCTTCACCGGATCGCCGCAGGTCGGCCAGATCATCCAGAAGCTGTGCGCGGACCATTACATCACCTGCACGCTGGAACTGGGTGGCAAGTCACCGCAGATCGTGTTCGCCGATGCCGATTTCGACGCGGCGATCCCGGTGATCGTCAAGGCGATCGTCCAGAACAGCGGGCAGACCTGCTCCGCCGGCAGTCGCCTGCTGATCGAGCGATCGGCGCATGACGCCTTTGTCGCACGGCTGGCCGAAGCCTTCGCCAAGGTGCGGGTGGGAGCGCCGGAGATGGACCTCGACTGCGGCCCGATCATCACCGCCAAGCAGCAGGGGCGCGTGCAGGCGTTTCTCGATCAGGCGCGGGCGGATGGCATTCCGGTGCTGGCGGAAGGCGTGCTGGCCGACGGGATCGCCGCCGACGGTTTTTACGTGAAGCCTACGCTGCTTGGGCCGGTGCCGCGCGACAATGTGATCGCGCGCGAGGAAGTGTTCGGCCCGGTGCTGACGGTGCTGCCGTTCGACGATGAGGCGGATGCCGTGCGGCTCGCCAACGATACCGACTACGGCCTGGTGGCCGCCGTCTGGACGCGCGACGGCGGGCGCCAGATGCGCATGGTGAAGAAGGTCCGCGCGGGGCAGGTGTTCGTCAATTGCTATGGCGCGGGGGCGGGCATCGAGCTGCCGTTCGGCGGCGCGGGCAAGAGCGGGCACGGACGCGAGAAGGGCTTCGCCGCGCTGCACGATTTCAGCAAGACCAAGACGATGGTGCTCAATCACGGCTGATCGCGCCGCAAGATTTTCCAGGAGAGTGTGATGGATTTGAACGGCAGGACCGCGCTGATTACCGGCGCGGCGAGCGGCTTCGGCGAGGCGATGGCGCATCGCTTCGCGGCGCAGGGCGTGCGGGTCGCGATCGTCGACCTCAACCTCGACAAGGCGCAGGGCGTCGCCGATGCGATCGGCGCCGACCGGGCCATCGCGCTGCGTGCCGACGTCAGCAAGCGGGCGGATATCGAGGCTGCGGTCGCCGCCACGACCGAGCGGTTCGGAGTGCCAGACATCGTCGTCAACAATGCCGGCTACACCCACAAGAACCAGCCGGCGCTCGAGGTGGACGAGGAGACGTTCGACCGCGTCCTCGCCGTCAACATCAAGGGCATCTACCTGATGGTGCAATCGGTGGTGCCGGCGATGCGCGATAATGGCGGCGGCGTGATCCTGAACGTCGGGTCGGTGTCCGGCATCCGCCCGCGCCCGGGCCTCAGCTGGTATGCCGGGTCGAAGGGCGCGACCAACGTCCTGTCCAAGGCATTGGCGGTGGAGTTCGCGCCGATGAACATCCGCGTCAACGCGATCGCGCCGGTGATGGGCGTGACCGGCATGCTCGCCGACTTCATGGGCATGGAGGACACGCCCGAGAACCGCGGCAAGTTCCTCGCCTCCATCCCGCTCGGCCGGCTGTGCGAGCCGAGCGATGTCGCCGAGGCCGCACTCTACCTTGCCAGCGCCGATTACATCACCGGCGTCGAACTGCCGGTGGACGGTGGCCGCTCGGTCTGAACGGAGAAGATAGACATGAAGGAAGGCAAAGCAGCCGTTATCCGCGAAAAGGCGTCGCCGCTCGCGGTGGAGACCGTGACGTTCGGCGCGCCGCAGGCGGATGAGGTGCTGGTGCGGATCGTCGGCACCGGCGTGTGCCACACCGACATGGTGGTGCGCGACCAGGGCTATCCCGTGCCGCTGCCGCTCGTCGCAGGGCATGAAGGTGCGGGCGTCGTGGAGGCGGTGGGCGAGAACGTCCGCAACCTGGCGGTCGGCGACCATGTCGTGCTTGCCTTCGGCCATTGCGGCGCGTGCGGCAACTGCAAGGCGGGCAAGCCGGGCTATTGCGTCGAATTCTACGACCGCAATTTCAAGGGCGCGCGCATGGATGGCAGCCAGGCCATCTGCGACCATGGTGGCCATGAACTGGGCAGCGCCTTTTTCGCGCAGTCGAGCTTCGGCACCTATGCGATCGCCACGGAGCGCAATGCGGTGAAGATCCGCAAGGATGTGCCGCTGGAGATGATGGGGCCGCTCGGCTGCGGCATCTCGACCGGCGCAGGCGCGGTGCTCAACGCGCTGAAGCCGCATGCCGGCGCGTCGATCGCGATCTTCGGCGCGGGTTCGGTCGGGCTGTCGGCGGTGATGGCCGCCGCGGCGATCGGGTGCACGACGATCATCGCCGTCGACCTGCATGACTCGCGTCTCGACCTGGCGCGCGACCTTGGCGCGACGCATGTCATCAATGGCGGCTCGGCCGACGCGGTGGAGGAGATCCGCAAGCTGACCGACGGACGCGGCGCAGAATTCACGCTGGAGTGCACCGGCAATGCCAAGGTGCTGGTCCAGGCGGTGGAGGCGCTCAGCATCCCTGGCATGTGCGGCCTGATCGGCGCTGCCGACATGGGCGTCGCCGCCAGCCTCGACATGAACACCCTGCTGTTCGGCCGCACCGTGCGCGGCATCATCGAAGGGGACAGCGTGCCGCAGGTGTTCATCTCGCAGCTGATCGAATTGTGGCGCGCCGGGCGCTTCCCATTCGACAGGCTGATCAAATTCTATCCGCTCGATCAGATCAACCAGGCCATCGAGGATTCAGAATCCGGCCGGGTGCTGAAGCCGATCGTGCGTCCCTGACCATCATCGCAAGGAGAATAGACGTGAGCGCGGATACCATGGAACGCAGCACCGTCACGGTCGATTTCGCCGGCCCTTATGCGCTGTCGATCGACGGCAAGCTGGTCGAGACCAACAAGAGCTTCGACGTCTTCAACCCGGCGACCAACGCAGTGCTGGCACAGGCGCCCGAGGGTACGGCCGAACATATGGAAGCGGCGATCGCCGCGGCGAAGCGCGCCTTTCCCGCCTGGTCGGCAATGGACGCCGATGCGCGCGGCGCGCTGATCGAGCGATATGCCGACGCGCTGGACGCGCACAAGGATGAGCTGATCACGCTCCTGACGCAGGAACAGGGCAAGCCGCGTCATTCGATGGCGACGGGCGAGGTCGAGGCGGCGATCCACTGGGTGCGCGAGGTCGGCAAGCGCCGCCTGCCGGTGGAGGTGATCGAGGACACCAACGAGCATATCGTGGAGGTGCATCACACGCCGCTCGGCGTGGTGGGGGCGATCACGCCGTGGAACTTCCCGGTGCTGCTGGGCCTGTGGAAGGTCGCGCCATGCCTCGTCACCGGCAACACGATGGTGATGAAGCCGTCGCCCTATACGCCGCTCTGCACGCTGCCCTTCGGCGAGATCGCGCAGCAGGTGTTCCCGGCCGGCGTGCTCAACATCGTCTCGGGCGGCAACGATCTTGGCCAGCAGATGACCGAGCATCCCGATATCGCCAAGATCAGCTTCACCGGATCCACCGCGACCGGCAAGAAGGTCATGGCATCCGGCTCCACCAACCTGAAGCGCATCACGCTGGAACTGGGCGGCAACGACGCGGCGATCGTGCTGGCGGATGCGGACTGGCAGGCGATCGTGCCGACGCTGTTCTGGGCCGCCTTCGGCAATTCGGGGCAATGGTGCATCGCCTCCAAGCGGTTGTACGTGCACCGCTCGATCCATGCCGAGTTCGTCAAGGCGTTCGTGGATTATGCCAAGGACATCAAGGTTGGCGACGGCATGGATCCGGAAACCGGGCTTGGGCCGATCCAGAACAAGATGCAGTTCGGCAAGCTCAAGGACCTGTTCGCCGACGTGAAGGCGAACGGATATGCCGTGCCGCTGGGCGGCGAGATCGACGAGAGCCTCCCCGGCAATTTCGTGCCCGTCACCATCGTTGACAATCCGCCCGAGGACAGCCGCATCGTCAAGGAGGAGCCGTTCGGCCCGATCCTGCCGATCATCGCCTTTGACGATGTCGAGGAGGTGATTGCCAAGGCCAATGACAGCCCGTTCGGGCTCGCCGGCTCCGTCTGGGGCCGGGATCGCGACGCGGCGATCGCGGTCGCCAAGCGGTTGGAGACCGGCACCGTCTGGGTGAACGAGATCCACATCCACGGCATCGACGTGCCGTTCGGCGGGCACAAGCAATCGGGCATGGGGGTGGAGAACGGGCAGGAGGGCCTGGCCGAGTTCACCAACACCAAGACCTACATGTTCAAGAAATAGGCGCGGGCGGCGCTCTCCTGCGCGGAGGGCGCCCCGACCGCCAACATGGATTATCAAACGGGGAGGGACGGGAGCCATGCGCCCGCTCGAAGGGATCACTGTCGTCAGCCTGGAACATGCGATCGCCGCGCCGTTCGCGACGCGCCAGCTCGCCGATCTGGGCGCGCGCGTCATCAAGGTGGAGCGGCCCGGCACCGGGGATTTCGCCCGCGCCTATGACGAACGCGTCAATGGCCTCGCGTCGCACTTCGTGTGGACCAATCGTTCCAAGGAAAGCATCGCGCTTGATCTGAAGAGCGAGGCCGGGGTCGAGGCGCTGCGGCGGCTGGTGGCGAAGGCGGATGTGCTGGTGCAGAATCTTGCGCCCGGCGCCACCGCGCGCATGGGCTTCGACGGGCCGACGCTGGCGGAACGCCATCCGCAGCTGATCGTGTGCGAAATCTCGGGCTTCGGGCAGGACGGCCCGGATCGTGACCGCAAGGCCTATGATCTGTTGATCCAGGCGGAATCCGGCTTCCTGTCGGTGACGGGCACGCCCGACGAGGTGGTGAAGGCGGGCTGTTCAATCGCCGACATCGCCGCAGGCATGTATGCGTACACCAACATTCTCGCCGCGCTGATCGAGCGCGGGCGTACCGGCAAGGGGCGGCACATCGACGTGTCGATGCTGGAGGCGATGGCGGAGTGGATGGGTTTTCCGCTCTATTATGCCTTCGAGGGCGCTCCCCAGCCGCCCCGCACCGGCGCCGCGCATGCCACCATCTATCCTTATGGTCCGTTCGAGACCGCGGACGGCGTGGTGCTGTTCGGCATCCAGAACGAACGCGAATGGGCATCCTTCTGCGACAAGGTGCTGGGCCTGCCCACCTTGATCGCCAATCCGCTGTTCGCGACGAATTCGGCGCGCTCCACCAATCGCGCGGCGCTCGCAGAGACGATCGCGGCGGTGCTGGGCAAGCTGCCGACCGCGCAGGTGATCCACGCGCTCGATGGCGCCAACATCGCCAACGCGCCGGTCAATGACATGGCCGGCCTGTGGTCGCATCGGCAACTGGCGGCGCGGCAACGCTGGCGCGAGGTCGGCACACAGGCGGGGGCGGTGCCCGCGCTTCTCCCGCCGGGAAGGGACGATGCGCGGATGGATCCGGTGCCCGCGCCCGGCGAGCACAGCGCGCGCATCCTGGCCGAGATCGGCATGGCGCCAGACGCTGACCCCGGGGCATGAAGGTGCCCGCGGCGCGCGACAATGGCGTCGCCGCGGGCATTCCTGTTCGTCACGGGCAAGCGCGCCGGCCGAACGCAGAACTTCGGCCACTTGCCTTTGCTACAAAGCTCCTTCCGGATAGCTGGCTGGCGGGTCAGAAACTCGCCGTGACGCCGAAGGTGAAGATCCGCCCGCTGTTGGTGTTCACCAGGATGCGATCGGCGTCGATGTCGGTGAACTGCTCGATCGCCTGATTGGTGACGTTGATGCCCTCCACCACGAAGCGCAGGTTCGGCGTCGCGCTGTAGCGGATCTGGAAATCGACATTGTTGGTCGGGCGGATGCCGGTGCCGATATTGGCATTGCCGCCCGCGCCCGTCAGGTAGCGGCTGCGGTAGGCGGTGGAGACTCGGGCGCCGAACCGCTCCGTCTCGAAATAGAGCGTCGCGTTCGCGGCCCATTTCGACAGGTCGTACAATGCGATCCGCTGGCTGACGCCGTTGAACACCGCATTCTGATCCCCGTCGATCCAGGTGCCGTTGGCGTTCACGCCGAAATGGTTGAACGGTTCGGGCAGGAAGGTGAAATCATGCTGTGCGGCCAGCTCGATGCCGCGGATGCTGGCGCCCTCGCCATTGATCGGGCGGGTGTAGTTGTACGGCGTGGTGCCGTCCTGACCCGGCAGCAGCAGCGACACGGGAAAGCCGGTGGCGCTATATGGCACCTGCGACGTCTCCGAGGTGATGTTGCTTTCGATGTCCTTCCAGAAGAAGCCGGCGGATACGAAGCCGTGGCGGCTGGGGTAATATTCGAGGCCAGCCTCGGCCATCGTGGCGCGATAGGGCTGGAGATAGGGGTTGCCGACCGAGACGGTGCCGCCGAACGGCGCGACCGTCAGCGTGCCCGCCGCGGCGAGTTGCGGCAGGCCGGGGCGGTTGACGTTGCGGCTGGCCGAGACGCGCGCGATCAGATCCGGGCGGATATCAAGCGCGACGTTCAGCGCGGGCAACCAGTCGTCGCTCTTGTTCACCACCGTCACCGGCTCGAGCGTGGTCACGCCGTTGGTGGCCGTGGCGAGCGATCCGCTGGAGGTGAGATCGGTGTGGTAATAGCGCACGCCGGCATTGCCGCGCAGCCGCATCGAGCCGAGGTAGGTGTCGAGATCGAACTGCGCGAAGCCGGCCCAGGTCTTCTCGACGATGCGGAAGTCGCTGCCCGCGGTCAGGTTCGCGCGGGTGAGGTTCCGATTGTTGCCGAGCAGGGCGTAGATCGCGTCGACGTCGCCGCCGATATACGGAATCAGGCTGTCGCGGTTGATCACGTATTTCATCGCATCCGGCACAGCGCGGTCGCTGGTCGCGGCCGTGCCGTAGAAGATGTTGGTGAGATACTGATAGCCGCTGTTGGTGAAGCGCTTGTACTCGCCGCCCAGCTCAAGCTTCAGGATCGGCGTCAGCTCATAGGCGGCGGTCAGCTGGCCGTTGGTGTAATCGCTGTCGATCGCATTTTCCTGCGTCACCAGCCGCTGCACGTTCCAGTTGGCGGGATTGGTGAGGTCGAAGCCGTAGCTGTTGACCGGCATGTCGGGCCGCATGTCATAGCCGAAGCCGGTGTTGCGCGCCTGAAGGAAGATCTTGTCGAAGGTCGGCTGCACGAACTTCGACTTCTGGTAGCCGGCAAGGCCGGTGATCGTCAGCCGATCGGTCGCCTCCCAACTGGCATTGGCGACCGCCTGGTAGAAGTCGGTCGAGTTGATGACATGGTGGTGCTCGGTGCGCTGGTCGACGCCGGTGTAGGTGGCGGCGACGAGCGAATTGCCTTGGATCGTCGCCGAGCGGATCACCTGCGTGCCGCTGACATTGCCGGTCAGCGCGTTATAGCCGCCGGTCGCAATCGCCCAGTCGTCGCGATCGTCGGCCAGCCGGCCGTAGAGCAGGTCAACGTCCAGCTTGAAGCGGTCGCCGGGGTGATATTGCAGCGCTGCCGTCACGCCGATCCGCTCGCGATCGGTGTACCAGGTTGAGGGCGACTGCGCCTGGGGCGCGAAGATGGTACCGCCGCGCAGCAGCGCGCGCGTGTCGGCGTCGATCTCCGGCCCGATGTTGTTCGCGCCGTAGGTGACCTTGCCCCAGTTCCAGTTGCGATAGCCATATTCGTTGTTGCGGATCTTCGAATAGGCGACCGACACCAGCGCGCCGAAATCGCCCTGCCGCTGTGAGAAGAGCCCGACGAGCCGCGGCGTCACGCCTTCGGTGTTGGTGTTATGCTGCGCCTTGGCCGACAGCACGATCTTCTGCCCGTCATAGTCGAAGGGCTTGGCGGTGAAGAGGCCGACGGTACCGGCGATGCCGCCCTCGTCCTGATTGGCGGCGTAGCTCTTCTGGATCGTGACCCGGTTGAACAATTCGGAGGCGAACAGGCTGAAGTCGAAACCGCGCGTGCGGCTGACGTTGCCGCGATTGTCCATGCCCGAGGCGGTGTTGCCGAGCACTTCCATGCCGTTGAGCTGGGTGCGCGTGAAGTCCGCGCCGAGGCCGCGCAGGGCGATCTGGCGGCCCTCGCCGGTGTCGCGCGTGATCGCGACGCCGGGCACGCGCTGCAGCGCCTCGGCGAGGTTCAGGTCCGGAAAGGCGGCGATGTCGGAGGCGAGAATATTGTCCTCGGTGCCCACCGCACGGCGCTTCAGGTCCTGCGCGGCGACCAGGCTCTCGCGATAGCCGGTGACGACAATGTCTCCGCCCAGCTCCTCGCCGGCCGGGACGGCCTCCGCCTGCACCGGCGCGGCTTGGGCGACCGGCGCCGCCGCCGCGATCCGCTTCGGCGCGGCCTTCTCCTCGCCGGCGCGCAGCACCATCACGCCGTTGCTCGATACCAGCCGCAGCCCGGTGCCGCGCAGCAACATGCCCAGCGCATCGCGCGCGGTGTGGCGCCCGCTGACGCCCTGCGTGCGGCGGCCGTTCACCAGCGCAGGCGCGGCGATGACCTGCAAGCCGGTCGTGCTCGAATAGGCCGACAGCGCCGGCGCGAGCGCGCCCGCCGGAATGGCGAAGCTGCGCGTCGCCGCCTGTTCGCTGGGCTGCGCCTGCGCCACCGTCGGCGCGACGAGCGCGAGTGCCATGCTCAGTGCCGACGCGCCATGAAACCGCTTCATGTGAAATCCCCCAGAGCGGCGCTCCCGAGCGCCTTACGGGTAGAAGACGGGTGAGGGTGGACGATCCGGACAGAGTTTTTTTGGGGAGTTCGATTTTTCGAACGGGTTGCTTCCCCGGCGAAGGCGGGGACCAGTTGGGAAGGCCGGAGTAACGCAGGGCAGCGCCAGCCAACCTGCGTTCCGTAGCTGGGCCCCGGCCTTCTCCGGGGAAGTATGGGATGTGGCTACTTTGCCGCTTCGAGCGACAGCCGACCGTCCTGCTCCCGCACGGTGAAGCCGAACCCCTCTCCGATGGCGCCGAGCAATTGGCGCGGATTGTCCGTCCGGAACCGCCCGAGCACCCTCACCGATGCCAGCGGCTCCGCCGGTCGCGCGATGCGCACATTGCCCTGCCGATCAAGCGCCTCGACCAGATCGTCGAGCCGCATGCCCGCAGTGTCGATCCACCCCTGTCGCCAGTCGGGCAAAGCGGCGTCGAATCGCGCCGGTGCGCTCGCCACGCCGCCGGTGATCGCGCTGCGGTAGCCCGCCCGAACCACTGTGCCAGGCGCCTTGCCGACGGGTTCGAACCCCACCGCGCCGCGGTACACCGCCAGCGCGACCTGCCGCCGCGTGAGATCCACGTCGAACGCCGTGCCCAGCACGCGCGCCTGTCCCGCGCCGGCATAGACGGTGAACGGCCGTGCCTTGTCGTGCTTCACGTCGAAGAAGGCCTGCCCTTGCAGCAGCCGCGCGGTGCGCCGGTCGCCCCGGTAGCTCACCTGCACGCGCGTCGCACCGTTCAATCGTACGGTTGAACCGTCCGCCAAGGTCAGCGTGCCCTGCTGTCCAGCCTTTGTAGCCACCTCCCGTGACCAGCCCGCCGGCACGGCCGGCGTGGACGTCAGCCATGGCCCGCCGACCAGCGCCAGCACCGCCGCGGCGCTCGCCGAAGCAACCGCCGCCGTTGCGGTTCGCCGCTTGTGCCGCATCGCGCGCACCTGCTCGTCGGAGAGGCGCCCGAACCGGCTCGCCGCCGCCTGTAGCGCATCATTCAGCGCATTCGGATCGACAGTGGGCTGGCGCGCGGCAGGCATCATGCCCCGTCCGCCATGCTGAAGCCGCGCTTCGCCAGCGCAGTCCGCAGATCGCTGAACGCGCGCACGACGTGCTTTTCCACGGCGCCCAGACTCATGTCGAGACTGCCGGCGATCTCCGCGGTGGTGAAGCCGTCCAACCGCTTGCGCAAAAAGATCTCGCGGCGCAGCGGCGGCATCGTTTCCAGCGCGCGCAGCATGATCTCCACGGCGCGGCGGTACGCGAGAATGCGCTCGGCAGTCGGCTGCGGGCAGACGATCTCCTCGTCCAGTTCGATCGGCGCGCCGCGCCGTGCGGCACGATGATGATCGAGCAGCAGGTTGCGGGCGATGGTGAAGCACAGCGCCTTCACGTCGTTGACGCGCGATGCCGCCTGATAGCCCAGCAGGCGCACGAACGTTTCCTGCACCAGATCGTCGCCATCGGCATGCTGGCCGACGCGGCCATGGACGAAGCGGCGCAACGCCTGCATCAGCGCGGCGTCGGGAAAGGCGCCACCCTCGTCGCGATAGATCGCCTCGCCTGCCACCATGCCCTCGCGATGTCCCGTTCGCGGGCGAACTATGAGGGGATCGTGAAGCCAGCGTGACGTAGCTGTCACGGCACCGCAATGATTGGACGCCACCAGCCCGCGCATGTCGCATGTCAGAACCACGCTCGGCCTGATGCTGAGCCTCGCCGCCGCCCCCGCTATCGCCGCCGACAAGCAGGAACCGCTTCGGATCAACGACATCGCGGTGATCGGCACGCACAACAGCTACAAATTGCCGATGCCGGCAGAAACGATGGCAAAGGTCCGCGCCGCCGCGCCGCAGATGGCCGACGCGCTGGATTATGGCCACCGCCCGCTTGTGGAGCAGCTCGATGCCGGCGCACGCCAGCTGGAGATCGACGTCAATTACGATCCGAAGGGCGGCCATTATGCCGCCGGCTCAGCCGATCCGCGGCTGGCGAAGCCGGGCTTCAAGGTGCTGCACATTCCCGGCATCGACAATTCGTCGAGCTGCGTGCTGCTCACCGAATGCCTGACGATCATCCGCGACTGGTCGGCCGCGCACCCGCGCCATGTGCCGATCCTGCTGATGTTCAACGCCAAGGACGAGCGCAACGCCGCGCGCGGCGGCATCGATGCGCTGCCGTTCGACGAAGCGGCCTATGACGCGCTCGACGCGGAGATCCGCAGCGTCCTTGGCCCGGACAGGCTGGTCACGCCGGACGACGTGCAGGGCCGCTACCCGACGCTGCGCGATGCGGTGCTGGCGAACAACTGGCCGACGCTGGAGCAATCGCGTGGCAAGTTCCTGTTCGCGCTCGACGAGCCCCCCGCCAAGGTCGCGGTATATCGCGGCAAGCGCCAGTCGCTGGAGGGACGAGTGTTCTTCATCAACACGAACGAAGCATCGCCCGCCGCCGCCTATCTGACGCTGAACGATCCGGTGAAGGAAGGCGATCGCATCCGCCGCGCCGTCGCGGCGAACTACATTGTCCGAACCCGCGCCGACGCCAACACCCGAGAGGCGCGCGCCAACGACACGAAGCCGCGCGACGCCGCGCTGGCCGGCGGCGCGCAATATGTATCGACCGATTATCTCTGGCCCGATCCCCGCCTTGCCGGCGGCTATGTCGTCGAGAAGCCCGGCGGCGTGGTCGCGCGCTGCAATCCCGTCCGCCACCCGGCCGGCTGCGGCGATCTGGAGGCGAAGTGATGCGTCGCCTGTTCCTTCTCGCCGTCCCGCTCGCGCTGACCGCCGCCGATCAGGCGCCGACGCCCTATCTCGCCGGCGCAAAGGTGCCCGATCTGGTGCGCATCCTTCCGCCGCCGCCCGTGACCGGCGACGCGCGGAACGAGGACGATCGCGCCACCTTCACCGAAACGCGCAAGCTCGCCGGCACGCCGCGCTGGAAGATGGCGACGAGCGACGTCACCGACGATCGCTACACCGTCTATGCCTGCGCAATGGGGATGCGGCTCGACGCGGCCAAAGCGCCGGCGCTGGCGCGCGTGTTCGCCCGGCTGGGCGACGGCGGCATGGTTGGCCGCGCGAAATCGACCTTTGCTGTCCGCCGCCCGTATCTGAACCAGCCGGGCGAGATCTGCGAGGCGAAGAGCGATCACCTGGCGGGCAACGGCGATTATCCGTCGGGGCACACCAGCAACGGCTGGCTGACCGCACTGATCCTCGCCGAACTGCTCCCCGACCGCGCGACCGAGATCCTGCAGCGCGGCCGCGAATATGGCGAAAGCCGCTACCTGTGCGGCTCGCACAGCCGCAGCGCGGTGGAGGCGGGGTACATGGCCGGCGCGGTGACCGCCAGCCAGCTCCATGCCAGTGCCGATTTCCGTGCGGACATGGATGCGGCGCGTGCCGAACTGGCGCGGCTGGCGAAGGATGCGGCGCCCGTCGCCGGATGCGCCGC
Source organism: Sphingomonas sp. CCH5-D11 (assembly GCF_001557395.1). Taxonomy (NCBI): domain Bacteria; kingdom Pseudomonadati; phylum Pseudomonadota; class Alphaproteobacteria; order Sphingomonadales; family Sphingomonadaceae; genus Sphingomonas; species Sphingomonas sp. CCH5-D11. The sequence continues at coordinate 31,521 of NZ_LSKH01000182.1, forward strand.
CAACTAACGGGACTTCCGATCCGTTCGAACGATCCTTCGCGATCGTACTGAGCCTGGCGAAGTACGTGCCCGGAACACGCGCTTCGACAGACTCAGGGCGAACGGATCGGGGATGGCAAGAGGAACGACGGGCCGGCAGGATCTGCCGGCCCGCCTGCCCGATCAGAATTGCGCGCGCAGCCCAAGGCTGATGCGGCTGCCGGAAAATTCGTAGGTGGTCGGGAAGCTCGGGTCCATCGTATAGCCCGTCGTCTTCTCGTTGCCCACGTTGATGCCCTGCAGCTCGACCCGGAAGTTCGGGGTCAGCTGATAGCTGGCTGCCACGTCGAACTGGCCATAAGCATCGCGGTACACCGGGTACATGTTGCGTTCGATGCGCTCCACATACTTGCCCTTGCGATTGTACGACACGCGCAGCGACAGCGGGCCCTTTTCGTAGAACATCGTGGCGTTGTACGTCTTGTCGGCAAGGCCGATCGGCGCCGTATCGATGCCAAGGTCTGACTCACCCGTAAGCGAGCTGTCGAGGAAGGTGGCATTGGCGTTGATGCCAAAGCCGTCCGCCCAGTCGGCGAACATGCCGAACGGGATCACCGCGTTCAGCTCGACGCCGCTTACCTTGTACGACCCCTCGGCATTGACCGGCTGATAGACGTCGAAGTCATAAACGCCGTTCACCGAACCGTTGGCGTTGTACACCGTCACGTCCTCGACCACGCCGGTCAGTTCGCTCTGGACGACGCCCTTGATCTTCTTCCAGAAATAGGACGCCGCCAGGATGCCACCGCGACCGAGATACTTCTCGACGCCCACTTCCCATTGATCGGCATAGGTGGGCTTCAGCCCCGGATTGCCATCGGTGTAGCGGTAGCTGCTGTAGCTGGCCGTCCGCTTGTAGGCGAGGTCGGTCAGCGCCGGGCGGATCAGCGTCTGCGACGCGGCGGCGCGCAGAAATAGCGTGTCGGTCAGCTCGGCATGGGCGTTGAACGAGGGCAGGAACTTCTCGTAGCGGCCCTCGCTCGAAATCGGCTCCGGTGACAGTCCGGTGGTGCCGTTCGGGTTCTGGACCTGGTGGAAGCCGGCCGAGTTGATCGTCGTGCGCAAATAGCGGCCGCCCAGGTTGACGAACACCGGCACCGCGACGTCGAACTCGGCGTCGATCATGGCATAGCCGGCGATCGTCTCCTCGGTGACCTTGTAGTAATTGGCATCGCCGAACGGCGTCACGAAGCCGTCAGGGCGGAAGAAGTCGCGGGCGTAATCGTTTGAGACCTGTGCCCAGCTGAGGTCGCGCGCCTGGTAATCCTTGCCGCCGACGATTTCCGTAACGTTGGTGAGGGGGCTGTCTGCGAGCGTGCGCTTGTTCACGTAAGCGGTGCTGCCGCGCGTCGGGCCCTGGATCTTCTCCTCGCCATATTGGCGCTCGTTCGACTTGTTGGTGTAGCGGCCGCCGACGTTGAAGCGCTTCAGCACCGAATTGTCGAAATTGTAGCTGAGATCGACCTGGGCGGCGTATTTGTCGTCCTCGATCCGCTCGCGCGTCGTCTCATAGGCCTCGAACAGGTACGACGACGGCGCATTGTACATGTCGATCGTGCGCGGGTTGGCGCTGGGGATCGTCTCACCGCCATTCTCGGTGTAGCGGGTGCGCGACGGCGCATAGGCGACGTGCTTCAGATTGGCATAGTCGAGCGTCTTCCTGGCGCCCGAATAGCCGCCCAGCGCGTTGATCTTCCAGTTGCCGGTGACCCAGTTCATCTCGCCGCCAAACTGGCGATAGTCCGTTTCGTTGAGATATTCCTTGCTGAGGAATTCATGCTGGGTGTTGGTGTAGGACACGTCGCGCAGCACGATCAGCCCATCCTTCGACAGCGTGGTCGCATCGAATTCGTGGATCGTCTCGAGCGTCGAGTTGCTGGACGCCGAATAGCCCGCGGCGTCATATTCGTCCTCGACCGTGTCGTACGAGCCGACAAAGGCGTCAAACGCGAGGCTGAAATCGTTGTTGGGCTTGTATTGCACGGAGCCCGACAGGCCGAGCCGGTCCTGGTCGTTCTGGTACACGCGGTCGCCGACCTTATCGAGAAACACGATGCGGTTCTTGTCGGCTTCGGTGAAGGTCACGCCGGCGTCGCGCTGGAGCACGGCGATCGCCTGGTTGCGATAGGTGGTGTTGGCGCGATCGGTCCAGCGCGCGATCGGGCGGAAGTTGATCCCCGAGTTCGAATCCGTGCGGTTGGTGCGCTGCTGCTTGGCGGCCGAAAACAGCACGCCGAAGTCGCCGAAGGTGTTACTGGCGAGGAACGAGAAATTGGGATCGATCTTCTCTGAGATCGAATTGTACGCGCCTTCCGCGCTGCCGACCAGGCGCATGCCGGGAACGTCGAACGGGCGCGCGGTGCGGATGTAGACGGAACCGGCGATGCCGCCTTCCTCGTCCGATGCGGTGGGCGACTTCTGGACGGTGACCGACTGGACCAGTTCCGAAGCGAAGATCTCGAACTCGACATCGCGGCCGCCCGAACCCGATGCTGTGGCGAGCTTGTTGATCGAGACGAGGGTGAACTCGCTCGGCAGGCCGCGCACGTTGACGCGCGTGCCAAGGCCGCGATCACGCTCGATCGTCACGCCGGGCACGCGCTGCAGCGCTTCGGACAGGTTCTGCTCGGGGAAGTCCGCAATGTCGGTGGCGACGATCGAGTCGGAGAAGCCGATCGTGCCACGCTTCATCTCAATCGCTTCGGCAAGGCTCTGGCGATAGCCGGAGACGACGATATCCTCCCCTGCGGCATCCTCGCCGGGAACCGCGGCGGGCGCGGTCTGCGCCGCGGCGGGCATGGCGGAGAGTGCGGCGAATGCTGCGCCAAGAAGATACGTCGCACGGATGCGACGAACGAAAAGCTTCGGCATGTGTGACCCTTTTGTTATTTCTCGAAAATTCTGGTGCGGCGCGCTCCGGGCGAGCGCCTGCGACTTCCGAACGACAGCGTTCGGAATGGCGGCGCTTCTGGTAAGCGTGCAGCGATATCGCGCCGTGCTGACCCGTCGGTCCCCGGCGCTTGCTCCCCGAGCGGCGCGGTGGCGAAAAGTTGTTACGTGCCCGTGACGCGAGCGACGATTGTTCGCTTCACAATCGAATTATCGCTCGGGCGATCTGCGCGTGCTGAGGGGCACGGGCGGCGCTCGCCAGGCGTTCGCCGTCCGTCCTTCCAGCCGTCGGGTGAGGCAAGCGCGTCGATGGCGCTCGCCCCCCGTCACACCCCCTTGGGGACAGCTACGAACCGAAGTTCACGTACACTGGATTGGTGATCAGAACGCGCTTTCCGCCTTCGCGCACTTCGAACCGGATCCAGTGTCGGGCGCCGTCGCTTGTCCAGGAAAGCGAGGTTTGCCCGTCGGCAAGCGCGTTCACGGTCAGCGCAGGGGAGGGCTTGCCGTCAAGCAATCCGACAAGCGTCGCGCCTTTGCTGCCGCCGGCTTCAATTGTCATCTCCAGCGTCTGGCCGGCGGCGAGCGCGAAATCGTCGCCGATCGACCCGTCCTTTCCCACCGCGCGGGCCGCAAGGTCGAAGCTGCGGCCGGGCTTGCCGGTCATGTCGATCCAGACATGGCCCGCCGCGATCGCGTCAAGGATCGCGCGTTCGGATAGATCGTCAGCGCGCACCACCGTCGTGGGGAAGCCCACGCCCATCCGGCCGAGCTGCGTGTCGTGATTGTCGCTGCCGCCGATCGCGGTGATGCGGCGGCCCTTGGCGATCTCCGCTTCCCAGATCGCGACATCCTCCATCGGATCGGCACCGGCGAGCTGCTTCCACAGATTGCCCGCGTTCATCACCTCGAACGCATCGACCATGCCGCGCGTCGCCGCCGGCGCGATCCAGCCGCAGCCGCGGCAGCGATGGTCGTTTGGCGCGCCGGGATGGTTGATCGAGACGAGCGCGCCGGCCTTGTGCGAAGCGTCGATCATGGTCGTCATGTCGGGCATCGTCTTCTCGCCCAGACGGTGATCGACATAGTCGGTGGTGCCGAAGATGTTGGCGTGGCCCTGTTCGGTGGTCATCTCCCGGCCGGGGATCAGCAGCACGTCGTCGTAGAACGGCTGGAGCTCACGCATGGCATTGTAATGGCCGACATTGTTGTGATCGGTGATGGCGATGAAATCGAGCCGGGCGTTTTCCGCCGCATCGACCGTGCGATAGATCGGGCAGGGGATCGAGCGGCCGCGGCGGCTGTCGCAGAAGCCGTCGCTGTCGCCGGTGTGGAGGTGGAGATCGCCGCGATACCAGGCGCGGCCGGCCTTGAGCGGCTCGGGCGAGAAGGTGGAGACGGCGGGCACGTCGCCGGGGCGCCAGAACCAGATTTTGGCGGTGTAGGTGCTGGTCGCGCCTTCGTCGATGTACGAGACGCCGAGGTCGAGCGACCAGCGGCGTCCGCCGATCGGGCCGGCAGTGAAGGACGGGGTGGCGCTGGTCTCGTCCAGCACCACGGCGTGCTTGTTGCTGCCGCTCCAGCCGCGGAAGCGCTCGCCGTCGAACAGGCCGAGATTGATGACCGTCTTGCCGTCGGGGCGCGTGTAGGTGAGCTCGATCGCAATGCGGGTCACGCCCTTCGGTACGGTGAAGGGGACGGCGACGTTGCGCTGATAGTTGGCGCGATCGACCGTGCCGGTGAGGACCAGATCAGGCGCCTCCTTGCCCTTGGCGAGCGGGACCTTGTCCCAGGCGGGAAGGGTTTGGGAGGGAAGCGCGGTGGGGGCCGCGAGCGCGAGAGCGAGGAGGGCGCGGCGGAGGATGGCTGGCATCGGAGGAGTCCTTTGGAAGGTCGGAACCCCGCAGCCGGGGTGACGGCGTGTGTCGTGTGGATTGCCTCCCGGCGAAGGCCGGGGTCCAGTCGGGAAGCCGGGCATCGCTGGCCGCTTCGCATGCCAACAACGTCCCCCAACTGGGCCCCGGCCTTCGCCGGGGAGGCGCCTTGTCCGTGTTGATCGGATGACAGGCCTGGGCGGGGCATTCGCTGCCCCGCCCATCTGGCTTAGAAGCGGAAGGTCACCGCGCCGCGGAAGCTGCGGCCGAAGATCGAGCGAGCGATGTACACTGCGTCGCCAACTTCCTCGTTCTGGATCGAGCCGGCGCGCGGATTGCCCTCGGTCAGGCCGACCGTGTTGGTCAGGTTGTTGACGTAGAGGTTGAAGCTCAGCGCATCGGTCACGTCGAGGCGGGCGTTGAGATCGACCGTCGCATAGGACGGCAGGTTGATCTGGTTCGCCACGTCCGCCCAGCGCTGGCCGTAATAGGAGATGTCGGATTCAAGCCGAAAGCGGTTGTCGAACAGGTTGATGCCCGGCGTGATGCGGAACTGGTGCTCCGGCACGCGGATCAGGCGGTTCTTTGAATAATCAAACTCGCGCCCATTGGCGTCACGATAGGCGAAATCGGTGAAGCGCGCATGCTGGTAGGTGTAGTTCGCGTGGACGTCGAACCAGGGCACCGGCCGCCACGTACCCTCGACCTCCGCGCCCCAGGTCTCCGTGTCGCCGAACACGGTGTTGAGGACATACTGCCCCGACGCATTCTGGCGATAGTCGCTGATCTGATAGCTTTCGTAGATCGTGCGGAAGCCGGTGACGAACAGGTTGAAGTTGCGCCGATCGAACTTCAGGCCGACTTCCTGAAAGTTCATCTGCTGCGTCACCGGGGCCTGCGTCGGCGCGCCGAAGAAGCTCGACACGCCCGGCAGGCGGAAGGTGGAGGTGTAGCGGGCGAAGGCGCCGAAGCTCGGCTGGAACTGATAGTTCACGCCGACCGACCAGGCGAGATCGTCGTTCGAACCCTTCCATGGCGTGAACACGCCATTGCCGACAAGCACCGCATTGTCGGCGACCGTTGGGCTTTGGCCCAGGTTCGCTGTGCGCGAGCCTTCGCTGATGCCGCTAACGCTGACCTGTTCCCAGCGCAGCCCGCCGTCGAGGCGCAGCTTGTCAGTGATCTTCCACTCGTCGGACGCATAGAGCGCGACCGAGCGCGAGGTGCCCGACGACCAGCCGAACTCGCTGCCGTAGCCGAGCACGCCGCCCTCGGTCAGCACCGTGCCTGGCGCGCCACCGACGCCGGGCAGTACCGCGTCGAGCAAGGAGGCGTTGTTCTTCACGTCGGTGAGGATCGAGGCCGAGGTGGCGCGGTAATCCTCATCGACATGGGCGTAATAAAGGCCGAACGCGACATCGTGCTGGCCGCCGGCCTGGAACGTCTTCTGCAGGCGCGTGTCGCTGATCACCTCGCTTTCGGGCACGGTGAAGGAGCGCGCGAGGTTGAGCAGCACCAGCCCGTTGCCATTCTGGTTGGCGGCAAAGGCGCCGCTGCCGTTGGTGTAGCTGAGCCCCAGCGGCGTACCGGACGGCAGGCCAAATGTGCCGCGCAGCGAGGTGAGCACGTCGGCATAAGTGAAGATCGAGCGCGGGGTGATGCTGTTGCGCTTCTGATAGCTGTCGCGATAGCGCAGGCTCTGCACCAGGCTGAAATCCTCGCCCAGCTCGAAGCGGCCCTGCATCGTCACCTGGGTGATCTTGGCCTTGTTGGCGACGCCCGCGTCGAAATCATAGGCTCCGGTGGGCGTGCGGAAGCTGAAGTAGCGCGTCTCCGGCCCGGCGATCGTGTCGTTCAGCGCGTCAAAGCCGGGGACGCCGACGGGATCGCCGTCCTCATTGTTGACGAAGGGGGTGACCATTGCGTTCTCGACCCGCTCGTCGAGATGCTTGACGCTGACCATGAACGAGCCGCCGTCCCATTCGGTGGACAGCGTGCCGCGGATTTGGCCGCCCTCGCCGAGGCGGTAGCCGGTGTGTCGCTGACCGTCCGAAATGCGGTAGAAGCCGCCGACGAAGAAGTTCCAGCCGGTGTTGGCGATCGGGCCGCCGATCCAGCCGTCGACGCGGTGGGCGTTATAGTCGGCACCCTCATAGCGGACGAGGCCTTCCAGCGTGTCGCCGCCCCGCCGCGTAATGAAGTTCACCACCGCGCCGGGCGCATTGGAATAGAACAGCGACGACGGGCCGCCGCGCACCACTTCGACGCGCTCCAGCGACTGGTCGATGCGCAGCGACTGGTCGCCGTTGAGCCAGCCGAGGCCCGGATCGTGCTGAATGGTGATGCCGTCCTCGAGCAGCGCGACCTGCGAATAGCCATCCGTCGGGATACCGCGGACGCGGATGTTGCCGCTGGTCTCGCCCGACGAGCTTTCGACCCAGAAGCCCGGCACGTTCTTCAGCGCCTCGCCGACGCCGACCGGCGCCTTCATCTTCAGCATCTCCGACGAGATGGTGGAGATGGCGTAGCTCGCCTCCACCTTGGCCTGGTTCTCGTTGCCCGCGCGCGCGGTGACGATGATTTCGCTGCCGCTTTCCGGATCGCTGGCCTGCGCGCCGCCGGTGCCGCGCGCCGGCTCGTTCGCCGGGATCGCAGCGCCGTCCTGCGGCTGGTTGCTGGTCTGCGCCCAGGCGGGCGCGGCCACGGCGAGCGCGATCGTTGCCGTCGCACCCAGCAAGGTGCGACGCAGAGGAGGAACGAACATGATGATAGACCCCTTTGCCTTTGTATGAGGCGGCCATATGATAGCGATCGCTATCAGTTTTATGACACTTCGGTTCCGGTTTGATGGCAGCAGGGAAGATGGGCTTGGCGACACACAGAAAGCCGGTGCAGGCGCGTGCGCAGCGCACCTATGATGCGCTGCTGGATGCCGCAGGCGTGTTGCTTGGCGAAGTCGGGATCGAGCGCATCTCGACCAATCTGATCTGCGAACGCGCCGGCATGAGCCCACCGGCGCTCTACCGCTATTTCGACGACAAATATGCGGTGATCGGCGCACTGGCGGAGCGGCTGATGCTTCGGCAGAACGTGGCGATGCAGGCGTGGGTCGCGCGCTATGCCGATGCCGGGCTGGCGGTGCTCGCGGATCGGACCGTGGAGCTGCTGCGCGAGATGCACGCGATCACCAGTGCGGAGCCGGGCGCGCTATGGATCATGCGATCGCTGCACGCGGTGCCGAACCTGACCCCGATCCGCTTGTTCTCGCACAATCTGGTCACGGACCTGCTGACGGATTTGTACCACGTCTATCTGCCGCATGTGGACCGGGCGCTGCTGCGACGGCGGACGCGCCTGTCGGTGGAATTCGCTTATTCCCTGGACGAGATGTTGAAGGAAGAAGCGGTCGATGTCGAAGGAACCTTCGAGGACGCCCACTTCGTCTTCAAGGCGATGTTCACTTATCCCGATTACCAGCTGCCGGCACGTATCTGACAGGTCAGCTATGCGTCATCGATGGATCCCATCCGCGACCATGAGAGCGTTCGTCCGGTCCGTCCTGTTCGGCGCTATCGCGGGAGCAGCACCGTTTCTGCTCATGTCAACGATGCTCGTGCTCATCGGGCTTCCCCGCGCATTGACCGATAGCCGCGAGTTCGCGGCCATGCTGATGCTGTGGACAGCGCCGCTTGCCGTGGCTCTGCCAATCGTCACGTGCGGCAGCATCTTCATCGGCCTTCCAGTGGCTGCGATGCTGAGGCGGCGGGGCGCGGAAAACGCCATTTCCTATGGCAGCATCGGTGCTGCCTCCGGCGGAGTTCTGACTGCGGCCCTCGTATTCGTACTGGAAGTGTTCGACGGCTATTGGTTGACGCTTCTTGGAGCCATTGCTGGCGCTGTCACCGCGTTGACCTGGTGGCGATCGCGATCACGATACGGTGATGCCTCGGGCAAGCGCCGTACCAAGCATTGAGGGCTGGAACGCAGGCCAGCTAAGCCAAATGGCTTAGCTGGCGTCCGAGCAGCGAAAGGCCTAGCATCGCGACGACAAACCGTCCGGCAAGGATGGAGCCTAGGGGAGGGATGCTGTGAAAGACATGCGCGGGAAGACTGCCTTTATCACCGGCGGCGCGAGCGGGCTGGGGTTCGCAATGGCGCAGGCCTTCGGCGCGGAAGGCATGAACGTCATGATCGCCGATATCGAACCCGAGGTCGCCCGCACCAAGGTGGAGGAACTGCGCGCCCGGCAGATCAGGGCCGAATGGGTCGAGGTCGACGTCACCAGCCGGGATTCGATGCGCAAGGGCGCGATCGAGACGATCGCCAAGTTCGGCAAGGTGCACCTCGTCGCCAATAATGCAGGCATCGGTGCCGGCGGTCCGCTGGGCAGCGTGCCGGAGGGTGACTGGGACTGGGTGATCGACGTCAACCTGAAGGGCGTGGTTTATGGCGTCGAGGTCTTTGCTCCGCTGATCGAGAGCCACGGGGAGGGCGGCCACCTCGTCAACACCGCCTCGATGGCTGGGCTCATCAGTCCGGCGGGAATGGAACCGTATTGCGCCAGCAAGTTTGCTGTCGTGGCGATGAGCGAAGGCTGGCGCCAGCAACTGGCGCCGAAGAACATCGGCGTTTCGGTGCTGTGCCCCGGCCTGGTGAGCACCAACATCTATGCGGGCCGACGAAATCGCCACAATGCGGTCTATGGCGAAAGCGGCAGGGACTTTGGTCAGGCCGATATCGACCGGCAGCGTGAGTGGATGGCCGGGGGCATCGACCCGCTGGTCGTCGGACGCCGCGTCGTGGAGGGGGTCAGGGACAATGACCTGTATATCCTGAGCCACGTCGAATATGAACAGGTGGTGCGCGAGCGCTTCGAACAGATCATGGCCGCTTTCGCGAAATCGAAGCAGAGCGCCGCACTGGGAACGCTCCCGAAGGATCGCCGCCTGGATGTGGTAAGCGTCGGCCCCTGACCTGTCGGCCGGCTCCGGTGTCCGGGACGGCACCATTCACGACTATGTTTTCGCGAGCATGGTCAACCGTGCGGGCCGCCCAGCATGCGACAATATGCCCGACGCGTGGATGGACAGGTCGCGGGTACGGATTGCGGCGGGGCGGACGCGGCACGTCGAAGTGGCGGCGCTGTCCGTTGAGCGCGAACCGCTCTCCGCACGGTTGTGGCCGACCCCCGCCGGCACGAGGGTCGTATAAGAAGTTCAGGTCCCTGTTGCCGGAATTGCTGTTTGAACAGGCAGATGACGGGCAAGGAAGTCGAGCATGGCGGCGTTGAACGCGTCGTTGCGATCGCCTGCGATCATGTGCCCGGCGCCCGCCACGTCGGCGACTTCCGCCCAGGGCAGTAGCGCACGGAAGGCGGCGACGCTCTCGTCCGAGACGATGTCGCTGCTGAGCCCCCGAACCAGCATCAGCGGAAAGGGCGCGCCTGCCGCGATCCGATCGGCGGACGCCCGCACGGTGGCGTGGTGCACGGCCGGCGCGGTGCCGATGATCTTCGGGTCCCAATGCCAGCGAAGGCGGCCGTCGGAATGTTCGCGCAGGTTGCGGCGTAGCCCGCTGGGATCGCGCGGACGCGGGCGATGCGGATTGTAGGAGGCGACCGCGTCTACCGCCTCGTCTAGCGTCGCGAAGCCGTCGGTGTGACGGCGCATGAAGCTGGTGATCCGTTCGATGCCGGCGGGTTCCGGATGCGGGGTGATGTCGACCAGCACCAATGCGTCCACCGCCAGCCCTTGCGCCACGGCATGAAGCGAAGTTGCGCCACCCAGTGACGCTCCCACCAGGGCGAGCGGCCGTGTCTCGCCTACAACCGCGCGCAGATCCGAGGCGCGGTGGTCCAGGAGGTAGTCGCCATCGGGCGACCACATGCTGTCGCCATGGCCGCGGGCGTCGAAGTTGAGGACGCGATAGCCGCCAGCGACCAACGCGCGCATCGCCCCCGACCAGCTGTGCCGCGTCTGCCCGCCGCCATGGAGAAGCACGACGGTGGGTGCGTTCGCCGGCCCTCCTTCGTCGAGGGCGATCGTCAGCCCGTCTGGCGTGCGAACGTCGCGCCGGCGCACCGCCTCAGCCGACATCGCGCGCGAAGCTCGGCACGTTGGCGGGGATGTCGACCCAGGGCAGCTTGCTTTGCGTCCAGACGTGAATCGTAGGGGCATAATTGCCAGGTTCGTCGGCAGTGCCGGCCTTTATCGCGACAACCGCCGGGTTGGCGGTGATCACCGACTGGATCGGTGAGCCGCACTGGCCGCAGAATTGGCGCAACACAGGTTGTCCGCTGGCAGTAGCCTTGTCCTCGAACGTCCGGATCGGCCCGTCGATGGTGACTTCGCGCGACTTGGCGACAATGTTGACCGAGAAAGCTGCGCCCGACTGAGCGCGGCAGTTCGTACAATGGCAGGCTGCCACCGCGAGGGGCGAACCTTCGATCCGCCAGCTAACCGCGCCGCAATTGCACCTGCCCGTGACCGCATCTTCTGCCATTTTCCTCTCCTGCTTTTGACCTCTTGCACCAAGGATGGCCCAAAGCAGCTATTCTAACAACAGTAGATTACTGCCTTGCCCGAGGTGACAGTTGACGCTTCACTTGTATCCGGTTGACCGCCGGCTGGTCATCGGAGCGACGAGGAAGCGAGATCGTGCCAAGACCAGTCAAGCCGATGATATCGCGTCGTGGGGCGGCGGAAGCGGCCCTCGCGGTGATCGACGAACATGGGCTTGATGGGTTCAACATGGCGCTGGTTGCCAAGCGGCTCGGGGTCAAACCGCCGTCGCTTTATCATCACTTTCGCGATCGGCGGGAGGTGCTGGCAGAGGTGGCATTGCTGCTGCTCGACCCCGGCGAGTTTGCGCTGGACGAAGCGGACTGGGCGGAGCGGCTCGTCGAACTGTGCCTCAAGACACGCCGATCGTTGCTGAAACACCCGCGGGCCGCTTCGCTGATCCTGCAATATTTTCCCCGCCATCTTCTTCTGGACGAATATGACCGGGCGGCTCGCGAGGATCCACTCGCGGCCGAGTTGCACATGGCGGTGATCGAAGGGACGGAGAAGATCACCTTCGGTTCGGCCTTGTTCGAGGCGTTCGCGCGATCGGCTGACGTTCCCTCCTTCCCAACGGTGGATCCGACGCAATATCCGACGCTTACGCATTCGCTCGCGTCGAACCCGTTTGCCGACGAGGAGCTCTTCGTCGAAACGCTGCGCATGTTCCTGGCAGGAGCGACGGCGCGGGCGGCAACGAAAAGCTGGGGCATGCGGCTGGCACCCTAGTCAGCGCGCTCCAGTCGCACCGGAATAGCTGACAGCCGCGGCATGGCGTTGATCGGTTGAACCGCATGATCGCGCGCCACCAGCCGCGTCGTGGACGCGCCGTCACGTAATGGATCGCTCGCATCGGGCAGGCCGCCCCAGCCGTGCGACATGGATACGACGCCCGGTCGAATCGCGGCATCGATCCGTATCTCTGCGGTCACGGCGTCATGCTCGGCCACCACGCGGACGCGGTCGCCGTTCGAGACACCAAGCGTGTCGGCATCTACCGGCGCAATCCATGCCGGGTTGCGCGGGCAGCGCTTTCGGGTGCCAGCAAGATCGCGGCCGAAGCTGTTCATCGTCTCACGCTCACGCCGGGCGACCAGCAGATGCGACGCGGACCCGCCCCGCACCGTGCGTGCGACAGCCAGGTCTGCTCGGCACTGGCGCAATTCGACAAGCACGTCCGGGGGCGCGATCGTCAGCCGATCGCACCGGCCTTCGCGTGCTGGCTGCACGGTAGGAACGGGGCGGTCGAACACCGCGCCGGAGGGATAGGCCTTCACGACGGACAGCGGCACGGTTGAGCCGCCTGCGAGCCGATCAAGCAAGGCATCGCTGCTGGGCGTTTCACGCATATCGAGTGGCCCGGCAAGGTCGAGTGACAGGCCAACGCGCTGCGCGAGCGCGAAATAGACGAGCCAATCGTCCACCACGTCGGCCTCGCCCGGCGGGTCCACCAACGCGGGGGTATATTGCGCGAAAGGCAGTTCGAGGCCGAGCGCCTCGAGGAACTGCGTGTGGTCGGGGCGTTCGAACGGCTGCTTCACGGCAAAGACCACATCGGCGAGCCTCGCGGTCTCGGACCAGACCACGTCACTGGTGACGAGCAGATCCAGCGCACCGAGCGCGTTCACGGCATGGCGCTGGTCCGGCAGGGCATTCGCCGGGTTCGCGCCGATGCAGAACAATGCCCGGATGCCGCCGGGTGCGTCGCTGAGGATCTCGTCGGCGAGCGTCGCGGTCATCATCTGGCCGAACATCGTGCCATGGCCGGTGACGCCGCGATGGCCGCTCTCCCATTCGCGGCGCGCGGGGCGCACCTCGGCACGGACAGGACGGTCGGGGTTGAGGATGGGCAGGCGCGGCACCGGCTCGCCGGCGCGCAGCAGGCGGCCGCAGACCACGTTCAGCGTCTCGATCAAATGCTCGGCGAGGTTGGAGTGATCGGCCATGTTGGGGCCGGTGCCGCCACCCGCGCAGCCGCGGCGGCCATCGCGGGCGAACATGGCGGCGGCTTGGTGGAGCTGGCCGGAACCTAATCCGGCGCGGGCCTCCACCAGCGCGGGATCGAAGGCGGCGACTGCTTGAGTGAGGTCGGCGAGGCCCTCGACATGCTTGGCGCAGAAGGCCGCATCGTGCCAGCCCTCGCGCAGGATGATGTTGAGGAGCGCGGCGAAGATCGCGGCGTCATGACCCGGGAGCGGCTGGAGAAACAGGTCGGCGTTCTCCGCCGTTTGGGTGCGGACCGGGTCGATCACGATCAGCTTGAGGCCGGCGCGGCGCGCCTCCTTGATCTGCTTGACGGGATCATAGGGGGGCAGATTGCCCGACCAGCCCGACATGGAGACCATCGGGTTGACGCCCGACAGCAGCCAGACGTCCGCGGCCTTGAGTGGCTGGCGGCCGGCGAGCCAGCTGCCCATGCGGCCGATCGTTACCCACTTGGCCGACTGGTCGATCGTCATCGAGGTGAATAGCGAGGGCGAGCCGAGGGCGCGCAGGAAGTCGATCGCCAGTGGGCGGTAGATGGCGTTGCAGGTCGCCTGCGTGCCGACATAGGCGGCGATCGCGCGCGGGCCGTGGCGATCGATGATTGGGCGCAGGCGTGTCGCTATGAGGTCGATCGCGTCGTCGAAGCCGATCGGCTCATGCGTGCCGTCCGGGCGGCGGCGCTGGTGGTGGAGCAGGCGTTTCGGGCCATAGTGGAATTCGGGAGAGCCGAGGCCCTTGCTGCACGCGAAGCCGCGGGTGAGCGGGTTCTCCCTATCGCCGCGCACCTTGGTGACACGGCCGTTCTCGATGGTGGCGACGAGGCCGCACATCCCCTGGCAGATCCGGCAGAAGGTGCGCGCCTCGGTGGTCATCGGGAGCTACTGCACCACCCCGGCGAAGGCCGGGGCCCAGTTGGGAAGGCCGGGGTGGCGACGCGCAGCGTGCATTTGCGACGTCACCGATACTGGGCC
>NZ_LSKH01000183.1:0-3532 GCF_001557395.1 Sphingomonas sp. CCH5-D11
GCTCCCGACCCGCTCGCCTTCACCCCCGTGCCCCGCAAGCACCGGCACGATGGCTGGACGGCGGAGCGGCAGCGCGGCTTCATCCACGCGCTCGCCGAAACCGGATCGGTAAAGGCCGCCGCCCGCCGCATCGGCAAGACCACGGAGGGCGCCTATCACCTGCGCCGCCAGCCGGAGGCGGAAAGCTTCCGCGCCGCCTGGGAGGCCGCGCTCGCCAGCGGCGTCCAGCGCCTCACCGATATCGCCATGGAGCGCGCGATGGAGGGCGTCCCCGTCCCCGTCTTCCACAAGGGCGAGCAGATCGGCGAGCGCCGCTGGTACAATGATCGCCTGCTGATGTTCATGCTGAAGCATCACCTGCCCGATCGTTACAACAACACCGCGCTCGCCCCCGGCACCAAGCATCCCGAGACGATCGCGCGCGAGGCGGCGAAGCAATGCCCCGCCTGCCGCGAGCGCGCCGAGGCGGACGAACGCCGCGCCTTTGCCGAGGCGGAGGCCGCCAAGCAGAGCAGCGAGGAATTCCTCGTCCACCTCATGCGCACCTATCAGATCAAGGTGCAGAGCGAGCGCCGCGAGCGCCTCGCCGGCAATTGGGCCGCCGCCGATTTCTACCTGCGCCAGCTCAACTTCTTTGAGCTGATCCTCGAAGGCTGCGGCGAGCGCATGGACATCATCGACATGCACACCCGCAGCCGGGGCGGCGACGGCATGTACGAGCGGGAGATCAACTGCGGCACGCTCACCCCCATCCTCGACAAGCTGCGCCGCGACATCTGGGAGGCCGCCGACGAGCCACCCCGCCCGCCGATCGACCTGCGCGACTTCCTGCCCGGATCATGGATGGACTATCAGGGGGACACGGCCAGGGAACGCCAGCACGCCCGCGCCGAGGCGCAGCGGCGGATCGCGGAATCGCAGGCGGTGTGGGAGGCGTCAGCGAATGAGGAGACTTGGAGCCGCTTCAAGGAGCTAGGCGGAGCCTAGCGACTGTCGCGGAAGCGGTCCCGGCCGACGACCGCCTGGTGACGCCGGGCGTGTCGATCGACGGCGCGGCTTTGCCGCGGCGGGGTGCGGCGTTTCGCGGATTCATTTCTTAGCCAACTAGGCTGCAGTGGGCGTTTGAACTACCAACCGTTTAACTTCATTAACGCCATATATAGTCGTGCAACTGAGATCATCTACGTCTCTTAGCCACTTAAACTTCATATTACGCGCCGGCTGCTTGCCAGCCTAAATCGCGAACAGTTTGCCGCCTGCTAGCAGCGGGGCTGACAATCCGGTAAGGGTCGTTACGCTTACTTGGATCGTCTCGACTTGTTTGAACGCTCGTTGTTGCCTCATCCTTGTGATTTAGCGCTACGGAAGTCGGAGAACGCCTCTAGCAGTTTAAATGTGGCTTCCATGTCGAGGCCGTCACCGCTGTAGCGACACTCGTACAAGCCTTGCAGATTTGAAGGAAGTAATACGCCATCCTCCACGAGCAAGATAAACTTACGGGTGTACCAAGCACGAGCGACACCGATTTCGATCAAGACATTTTGATTGATTACGGGTACCTCCTTGCCCTCTTTGTCATAGAGAATGCTATCCGTTCCGACGTGAATGACAGCGGCCTGACATGACCGCATGTCATCGAGAACCTTGTCTGGGACGGGCTTAGCAGCGGTTTCGTTGTTCTTAGCGATTACTGGCTCGAAGCCACCATGCCTCACAATTTTTTCAATCTGCCCAAGAATCTTGGTATTCTTTCCGTGAGTGATAAACACCCGTCGAACCTCATCTTTGGGAAGATTGGGAGGCACAGAATTGAAGGCAGCACTTTGGCTTGCACCATGCTCAAGGAAATTACCGGTCGACCAATCAGCCGCATCATCTTCGACAGCCTGATCGTTTGCGGGCTCATCAGCCGCCGAAGCAGCTTTCTTCGACGTGATGCCTGCGCCCTCCAAAAACACGAACTTATCGCCTTTGATGTCTGCTAAAACACCGGCGCTCTCAGCATTGGCCTTTAAGATGGCGAGTGCCTGCTCAGCGCGCTCCTTTGGCAGCCCCATGTCCACAAGCACGTTTTGGGCGATTACGTCCTTGGGAAACTTGGCGTTGTTGTAACGTTCGAGAAAGTCACGTTGAATGCGGGGCTTTAGGATAGCTTCGCGAATGCCCGCCATGTCCTCACCATCCTCGGTGGGCCGGACAATCTTCAAGCCTAGTGGGGTAAGCGTGATTTCTGCGGCGTTGTAGCCACCATCCGTCAGCCCATACGCAATGGAAGAGCCGCAAAGATTTCGCCAGGGCCCGCTGGTTGGCTTCACGCCAAGAGCCATCGCCACTCGAAGCGGGGCTGTCCCTTTTCCGGCAAAGTTGTCCCAGAGACCCTGTGCGAGCCTCAAAACCTGATCGATGGGAGTATTTGGGAAATCGCTTTGGCTGACCTGAATGCGCTTAGGCTGATTGGGCGTTGCAGCGGCCATGAGATTCCTCAGCGATGGATTTAGGTTCGGACTGTTTACCGTGTTCGATGTGAGCAGTACACATAGAATCATCTGATTGTCTTGCTAACGCTCCCGACCTGGGACACGTCGTCGACAACTCTTCTATGGACAGACAATTCTCTCTGTTGATCGCGGCTGTACTCGCCTCCGGAACAGCGCCAAGTTTCTTCATACGCGGCATTTAGGAGAACGGACGCCGGAGACAGCCATGACCTTAATGATCGTCGCCAAGCGATGTGCCTCTGGAGCGCCATTTGACAGGCCGTTCAATCGGCATTGTGGGCCCATCAACATCCGGTCGCAACAGACAGCGCGCCAACTTATTTGAATAACTACGAACGCTATGGGTCATCACATCCGACGCCGCGAGGAACAGTTATGCGGCATGCTCAATGGTTCACACTTTCCCGCAAGCGTTCTTGCCTTTCTACTGCTTCTCCAGCAGGTTGCACAACGCATCGCAATCACATCGTTTTGCGGTCAAGCTCTTGTGCTCCGTTGCAAGCTACCCCCCGATAATCAGGGATACTGACGGCGC
Organism: Sphingomonas sp. CCH5-D11; assembly: GCF_001557395.1. NCBI lineage: Bacteria > Pseudomonadati > Pseudomonadota > Alphaproteobacteria > Sphingomonadales > Sphingomonadaceae > Sphingomonas > Sphingomonas sp. CCH5-D11. Next base: position 3,034 of record NZ_LSKH01000183.1, read on the forward strand.
GAGTGAACAACTGAAACGATCTCGACCGTCTCGGCACTTACCCTATAGATCAGAATATAGTTAGGGTGGACCACCGCCTCGCGGGTGCCGGGCGCCCGCCCCGTCCGGTACATGAACGGATGCTCCGGCAGTCGCTCGGCGCAGCCTTCGATCACGTCCTGAAGCCGCACCGCCGCAGCTTCATTATAGTCAGCGATAAAGGCTATGATGGCGCCGAGATCGTCCAGCGCTTCTTCGCGCCAGATCAGGTTCAAGCGTCTTTGCCCGCCGGCTTACGGTCGGCGATGATCGCTCGAATGCGGGCCATCGCCTCGTCGTGCGGCACCGGAGGGCGAACGTCCGCAAGCGACTTGGCAACCTTCGCCCTAAGCCACCGGTCATATGCCTCGGCGGCTTCCTCACTGTCGAACTCAGACACTATAGGCGAAAGCTCGTTCACAGGACGAAGGTACGCTGTCAGCGAAGAATTGCAACGGCGAGTTCGTCCGCAGTCGAGCGA
>NZ_LSKH01000184.1:0-19653 GCF_001557395.1 Sphingomonas sp. CCH5-D11
CGGCTCCAGCCCGCCGGTCAGCGGCTCGTCGGCGAGCAGCGCGTCGAGATAGGCGGGCACCTCGGGCACGGCGACCGGGTGACGGCGCGTCGAGACCGTGCCGTGCAGATAGCCGAGGGTCTCGGCGTCGTCGGCCCAGGCGAGTTCGGGCAGGAAGCCGTCGAGCAGCGCCGAGAAGCGGTCGGTCGTCTCGACGAAGGCGTCGAGTTGCTCACGCCAGTCGACCGCGGGGCGTTCGGGCGCGTCCAGCATCAGCGCCCCGGCGCGGGCGCGGCCCTCGGCGGGCGGCATGTAGACGAGCGTCAAGTGATAGGCGCTCTCGAACAGTTCGCCGACCGCGTCGAACGCGGCGCGGCGCTCTTCGTCGATGAGCCAGGAGAGCGGATCGGGGAATGTCGCCGCGGGATAGGCGGAGGCCGCGCGCCGGTCGGCCTCGACGAACAGCGCCCAGCCCGAGCCGAGGCGGCGGAGCGCGTTATTGAGCCGTGCGGTGACCGCCACAAGCTCGCTCTCGGTCGAGCTTTCGAGGTCGGGTCCGCGGAAGGCGGCGGTGCGCTGGAAGCTGCCGTCCTTGTTGAGGACGACGCCGGGCGCGACCAGCGCCGCCCAGGGCAGCCAGTCGGCGAGCGCGGATGGACGGCGGCGGTATTCGGCGAGGTTCAGCATGTCATGCGTCCAGGAAGCCGCGATGCTTGACGTGGCGGCTGAACACCTCGGGGAACTGCGGCTCGGCGCGCGCCGCCCAGACCGCCAGCCCGTGGCCGACGATCCAGACGGCGAGCCCGGCGACCCAGAGCTGAAGGCCGATCCCGACAGCGGCGGCGAGCGTGCCGACCGAGATCGCGACCGAACGCGGCGCGCCGCCCATCATCATCGGCTCGGTGAGCGAGCGATGGAGCGGCACCTCGAAGCCGTCGGGGAGCGCGCGGCTGGCCATCACGCGATCAGCGCTCCGCCGCCGAACGAGAAGAACGACAGGAAAAAGCTCGACGCCGCGAACGCGATCGACAGGCCGAACACGATCTGGATCAGCTTGCGGAAGCCGCCCGACGTGTCGCCAAAGGCGAGCGCCAGGCCCGTGGTGATGATGATGATCACCGCGATGATCTTGGCGACCGGCCCCTCGACCGACTCCAGCACCTTCTGAAGCGGGGCCTCCCACGGCATCGAAGAGCCGGCGGCGTAGGCGGCGGGGGCGGTGAGAACGCCGTAGATCAGGAAAGCCGCGGTTGCGGCGATCCGGGTCCGTGCGTTTCCGTAAATGCGGGCGATCGTCATTGCGGGTCTCCGTTGGGGGTCTGGTCGGTGGAAGAGAGGAGCTCGAGCCGGTAGCCGTCGGGGCCGAGGCCCTTGACGCGGGCGATTTCGCGGACGCTCCGGCTCGTGCCGCGTCCGCTGATGAAGGCGACGACGTCGACCGCTTCGGCGATGAGCTGCCGGGGCACGGTGACGACGACTTCCTGGATGAGCTGCTCGAGCCGGTGGAGCGCACCGGCCGCCGAGCCGGCGTGGACGGTCGCGATCCCGCCGGGATGGCCGGTGCACCACGCTTTGAGCAGGTCGAGCGCCTCGGCGCCTCGGACCTCGCCGACGACGATGCGGTCGGGGCGCAAGCGCAGCGTCGAGCGGACCAGCTCCGCCATTGACGCGACACCCGGCTTGGTGCGCAGCGCCACCTGGTCGTCGGCGAGGCACTGGAGCTCGCGCGTATCCTCCAGGATCAGGACGCGGTCGCCGGTGCGGGCCACCTCGTCGAGCAGCGCGTTCGCGAGCGTGGTCTTGCCGGTCGAGGTGCCGCCGGCGATGACGATGTTGAGCCGCTCGCGCACCGCCTGGGCCAGGAACGCGGCCTGGATTGGCGTCAGGATGCGGTCGGCGACGTAGCGGTCGAGCGTATAGACGAGGCTCGCGCGCTTGCGGATCGCGAAAGTCGGCGCCGGCACGACGGGCGGGATCAGCCCCTCGAAGCGCTCGCCGGTCTCGGGGAGCTCCGCCGAGACGATCGGGGTCTCGCGGTTGACCTCGACGCGCACATGCGCGGCGACGAGGCGGATGATGCGATCCCCGTCCTCGCGGCTGAGCGTCAGTCCGGTCGGCTTGCGGCCGTGCGAGAGGGTGTCGACCCAGAGCGTTCCGTCGGGGTTCAGCAGCACCTCGACGACATCTGGATCTTCAAGCGCGGTAGCGATCGCCGGCCCCATCGCGGTGCGGAGCATCCGCACCTGGCGCTGCGCGACGGAGTGGACGTTGGTCGCGCTCGGCGCGGTCGCGGGCGGGAGTGGTTGGGCGAAGCCGGTCATGCCCCGGCTCCTTCTCCCGAAAGGTTCCCGTCTTTGAGGGAGGTTCGGGCCTCGCCGCCTTCCTCCTCCCGGAGGTCGTCGCCGAAGAAGCCGTCTGCCGCGGGCGTGATCTCCTCGCTGACCTGCGCGACGAGGCTGCGCCCGCGCTGCAGGTGGCGGGCGAGCTGGTCGACGAACTGCTGGAACCGCTCGCGCCCCTGCGCCCGCGCCGCGTCCTGGTGCGCGGCCGGGATCGGCGCATTGACGGTGAGCGTGTAGCGGACGAACAGCGCGACGGTTTCGATCAGGATGGTCTGGTCGCGTTCGAGCCGGTCGAACTGGCGTGTCAGCTTGTCGAGCCGCTTGGCGATCGCGGCCTCGCGCCGGTCGCCGCCGTCGGGCGACAGGTAGGACGCCAGCGCCGAGGCGATGATCGCCGACTTGGAAATGCCCTTCATGCCGGCGAGCTGCGCCAGCCGCCGCGCGTGGTCGGGCTCGAGGAAGATGTTGAGGCGCGCCCGGCTCACAGCGCGATCCCGTCGTCGGGATCGAGCGCGGCGTTGCGCGCGAGACGCCGCGCGCCGTCGGCGCGGGCGACGCGGATCGCGCGGACCCGCTCGGCTTCCGTCTCAACATCGTCGTCGTCGAGCAGCGAGCCGACGTCGCGCGCCGCCTCCTCCTCGACCGGTGCGGCCTGCGGCACGGTAATGTCGAGCTCGGGCTGACGGCGCAGCCCGCCCTCGTCGTCGTCCAGCGCCGCGACGCGCCGGAGTGCGGCTTCGGCCTCCTTGCTGTCGAAGGACCCCGACCAGTCGTCCTCGCGCGCGGGCGGCGCGTCGGAATAGCGCCCGTCCGTCAGCTTCGGCGCGGCGAGCCGCCGGCCCGCGAAGTTGGGATCGGCGTAGAAGCGAATTTTCTTGGCTTTGACCGGCGGGTGGCCCGACACCATGACGATCTCGTCGTCGGGCGGGAGCTGCATCACCTCGCCAGGGGTGAGCAGCTGGCGCGCGGTCTCCTGCCGCGACACCATGAGGTGGCCGAGCCAAGGCGAGAGCCGGTGTCCGGCATAGTTGCGCTGGGCGCGCAGCTCGGTCGCTGTCCCGAGCGCGTCGGAGATCCGTTTCGCCGTCCTTTCGTCGTTGGAGGCGAAGGCGACGCGGACGTGGCAGTTGTCGAGGATCGAGTTGTTCGGCCCGTAGGCCTTTTCGATCTGGTTGAGGCTCTGCGCGATCAGAAATGAGCGCAGGCCGTATCCCGCCATGAAGGCCAGCGCCGACTCGAAGAAATCGAGCCGCCCAAGCGCCGGAAACTCGTCGAGCATCAAGAGCAGCTTGTGCTTGCGCGCGATCCCATCCGAGCCGTCGAGGCTTTCGGTCAGACGCCGCCCGATCTGGTTGAGAATCAGCCGGATCAGCGGCTTCGTGCGGCTGATGTCGGACGGCGGGACGACGAGATAGAGCGAGACGGGATGCTCGGCCGAGATCAGGTCGGCGATGCGCCAGTCGCAGCGCGAGGTGACGGCGGCGACAGTGGGATCGCGGTACAAGCCGAGAAACGACATGGCGGTCGAAAGCACGCCCGACCGCTCGTTCTCGGACTTGTTGAGCACCTCGCGCGCGGAGCTCGCGACGACGGGGTGGACGCCGCGCGGCCCGAGATGCGCGGTCGTCATCATCAGCTTCAAGGTGCGCTCGAACGGGTGCGCCGGATCGGACAGGAAGTTGGCGACGCCGCACAGCGTCTTGTCCTCGCCGGCGTAGAGGATGTGGAGGATCGCGCCGACCAGGAGCGAGTGGCTGGTCTTTTCCCAGTGATTGCGCTTCTCGATCGAGCCTTCCGGGTCGACGAGCACGTCAGCGATGTTCTGGACGTCGCGCACTTCCTGCGCGCCGCGACGGACCTCGAGCAGCGGATTGTAGGCGGCGGAACGCGGATCGGTCGGGTTGACGTAGAGGCAGTGCGAGAAGCGCGAACGCCAGCCGGCGGTCACGGTCCAGTTCTCGCCCTTGATATCGTGGATGACGGCCGAGCCGGTCCAGCTGAGCAGCGTCGGCACGACGAGGCCGACGCCCTTGCCCGAGCGGGTCGGCGCGAAGGCCATGACGTGCTCTGGGCCGTCGTGGCGGAGGTAGCAATCGTTGGTGCGGCCGAGAAAGACGCCAGCCGGACGGAGCAGGCCGGATCGCTTCAGGTCACGCTGCGTCGCCCAGCGCGCCGAGCCGTAGGTGGTGACGAGCTTCGCCTGCCGCGCCCGCCAGACCGAGCCGATGATCGCGGCGAGTGCGCCCGCGAAGCCACCTGCGCCGGCGATCATGCCCCCGCGGTCGAAGACGTGCGGCGCGTAGGCCTCGAACTGGAACCACCACAAGAAGAAGCGCCAGGGCTCGTAGACGGGCTCGCCGAACAGCACCGTCCAGGGCGGGCCGAGCTGCGGCTGATGGCCAAGCGAGGCGGCGGTCCACTGGGTCGCGATCGAGCAGGCGCCCGCGACGATCGCTAAGACGACCAGCATCTGACCGAGAAGAACCTTGGTCGGCGACATCCGACCGCCTCACGCAACTCGAGATCACGTGCTCCACACGGCACGCTTGCATGAAGGGTTGATGAGGCTTGCTCGAGGAATCAAAGACCGCGCAAGTCTCTGACAGGACCGGTAAAATCTAAAATCGGAGTCCAGCGGGCACCGTAGCGTTCAATCGTATTCGGTGCCAGTCCAACGTAATTGCTGGCCGCGAGCGACGGTGCCGGTTTGCGATCAGGCTGTTGCCGGCGAACAACAACGCGGGACGCCGGCCTATACTCCGACACCTCGCTGCCGCGAGAAGTCGAACGACACCGCGCCGCCACGGACCATCGCACTCATCTGCTGCCCGAGCCGGGCTTCGATCACAGGCTTCCAAGGTACAAGGCTGAATCCCACGCCGTCGTCGAGCATCGCGAAGCGTCCGCTCGCGAGCATGAGTGAGCGCCGGTAGACGCCGCGCGCCGTGTCGCCATCGGCGAGCGCGCGGTGCTCCAGCCCCGTCTCGCCGGCCAGCTTGCGCCCCGTCTGGTCGACGTCGCGCGCGCGGAGCGTCGAGAGCAGGTCGCGGGCAAGGATGAATCGCTGAGACCGCCGCGTCGCCAATCCCTCGGACTCGAGGAAGATGCGGCGTTCGTCGAGCGCCGCGCGAGCCTCGGCTCCGAAGCCGGCGGGCGCCGGCCGCACATCCTCGATGAGCGCACGGTCGAGCCAAGTCGCCCCGATCGCGCGGGCCTGCGAGCGAAGATCGAGATGCGAGCGCAGCTCGACGACGGCGCTTCCCGATCGGCTCGCCTCATCCGCGGCGGCGCGATCGAGAAAATCGGCGGGGACGCGCCAGGTCCCGTCGGTCACACGCTCGACGATGCCTGCTCGCCGCAATGCTTCGAGCCGACGCACGTGGGCCGCAACATAGCCGTCAGGATCGTCGCCCGCTCGGGCCGTCGCACGCGCCGCCGCCAGGTGTCGGTCGGCCCTATACATGCCGTCCGCGCCGACCTCGGCGGCGATCGTCCGATCCGCCTGTCGGGGGCCGCTCGGGCTACCCCGCGCCTCGATGATCCCACCGACCGGAAACGCCGCCAACTCGGCACGGTCAGGCAGGCGGACGTAATGGGCGCGGCCGTCCAGACCGTCGACCACGAGGTAGCCGCGGTCTTGTAGCTCGTCGACCAGCCCCTTGGCGGCGATCCGGCCGACGATCGGACGGGCGTCGGCGTCGCCGGGATCGTGGATCGCAAGCGGCCGCCGCGCGCTGCCGATTGCGCGCTGCATCGTGCGGATGATGTCGCCGCGCTCGCCGAGGGCACGCAGCGTCGGCTCTGAGGTCGGCGAGATCGTCCACCGCTCGCCGTCGGCACGCTCGGCGAGGCCGAGCCGTCCGAGAAATTGCAGTCGGCCAGAAAGCAGCCGGCGGCGAAAGCCGTTGTCTGCCCCGGACGGCAATCGCGACAGGTCGACGGCGCCGTCGCGCGCGACCTCGGCGAGCTGGCGATCGAGGCCGGTCCAGCGCTCCTGCCCGACCTCGCGCGTCATGCGCTCGCGCATCTCGCGCTCGGTCTGGATCCCCAGCTGCTCCGTGGCGAGCTCGGACGCGCGCCCGCGCATCCCGTGGCTGATATAATCACGCGCGATGACGAGGTCGGCGCCAGTTTCGTCGACGCCGCGCAGGACGACGTGGGTGTGCGGGTTGTCGGTGTCCCAATGATCGACCGCGATCCAGTCAAGCCTGGTCCCGAGGTCGGCCTCCATGCGGCTCATCAGGTCGCGGGTGAAACCGCGCAGGTCGCCAATTTCCTCGGCGTCCTCGGGCGAGACGATGAACCGAAACTCGTGCCGATCGTCCCGGACGCGCGCCTCAAAGGCATCGGCATCGGCCACATCCTGGCTCGCCGAATAGACCCGGCCCGGTTCGCCCTCGCGGGTGACGCTGTCGCGCTGGATGTAGCGCAGGTGAGCCGCGGTCGACCCGGGCGCGGCCTGCGCATGGACCACCAGACGCGCCTTGACGACGACCCGGCGCGCTCGGGGGCCGAGCCGCGCGCCGACCAGCCTGGCGGCGACATGGCCGCGGCCCTTCTCGGCCCCTCGGCTGCGTCCGCGCGCCAGCGGTCGGCCGGATCCGCCGCCGGCCTTCTGGGCGGCGCGCAGCACCTGGCGGGTGAACCGCTGCGAGATCTGGTCGCCGGTCTTGCGCGGCGCGCCGGGGCGGAGCCGGAAGCGGTCATCGTCAGAGCGCGCCACGCGGCAAGCTCCAGCGTAGTCTATGGGACGAAGCACGGCCTAAGCGCTTCTCGTCCCGGTCTTTTCGCCTCTGAGCGGCACCGCGCCACCCCAGGCGCGTGCCGCCATAACCGACGTGCAGACCGGGGCGAACGCCCCGCCGCGTGCCGCGGCTTTCTATCTTGCCCTCGCTTCTGACCTTCCCCTCACGGTCCGTCCCCCGGTCGTTGAGTCTCGTGTCGCTGCACATCGGTCAGTCCCCAGCGCCGCCGCCGGATGCGGCAGAACGGCGGCGATCAACAGCGCTCAGCGTGACGAACAAGCTGTCGCGGGGCTGATCCGCCGCATGTGATGTCGCCGTCGGGACAGGCGTTGCCGATGCGGCGAACACCGGCGCGGATGAGGGATCGACCGCACGGCGATCCGCCGGCCGAGACGGCGCAGAGGCTGCGGCGCGGAGCGCCGCTACGCTGGTCAAATCCTGCACGCCTGCGGACATGGGCGTCGACAGCGGAACGGCGTTCGGGACGAGCGTCGGCATGAGCGACGCGGTGTAGTTCCGCGTCTCATACGGCAGCGGCCGGCCGGTGCGGAGATGCTCGTCGACACGCGCCGGACCGGCGTTGTAGGCGGCGAGGAAATAGCGCGGGCCGTAGCGGTCGTACATCTCGCGGAGATACGCCGCGCCCGCCATGATGTTGGTGCGCGGGTCGTGCGGATCGGGGCCGAGTCCATATCGCGCCCGGAGCTCGGCGAACGTCGCGGGCATGACCTGCATCAAGCCCATTGCGCCCGCGTGCGAGGTGATCGGAGAGCCGCTCCGGTGCGTCCGTCCGGCGCTCTCCTGCTGCATGACGCCGCGTATCCAAACGGCCGGAATGTTGAAACGCTGCGCCGCTTCGTCGATCAGCGCGGACCATCGCTCGACGCTCGCACCGGCGAACGGAAAGCGCGGACCCGACGCCGCGATCGGCAGCACCGGCGCGGCGACAAGCGGTGGTATGTTGGGGCCGGAGAGCGCGAAGGCCGGCGGCTGCTGATCCGTCCGAAACGCGTCGTCGATGCGCGCCTGGATGCTCTCCGGCGTCGCCGCGGGATAGAGCTCGGCCCGCAAGGGTTCGGCACGGATCGCGCGCGAGGTCGACACCATTGCGAGCGTCGCCATGAATGCGAATCCGCCGAGGGCGGAGAGCTTCACCAGGTCCATAGCGGGGTCGCCTTGCCGATGATGTCGCGCGCGGGGGTGGGGCCGAAATAGCGGCCGTCGAGCGAGCCGGGCGAGCCCGAATTGAGGAGGAAGACGTCGGCCGGCCCGAGCGTCCGGCAGCCGCTCCAGCGCGGCAGCGGCCGGCCGAAGGCGTCGGCCACCCGTGCGACGGCCGCGGGCGTTCCGTCGATACTGACGCGCACGTCGTCGCGGCAGACGGTCGAGCCCGGGATCGCGCCGACGCGCTTCACCAGCGGGATGCCTGCGCCGATGTAGCCGCGCTCGACGAGCACGCGCTCGGCGCGGATCGGCGCGCGGACGATCACGAGATCGCCGGGGCCAATCGCCTTCGGTTCGCCCACCGCATACCAGCCGAGCGGCACGCTGGCGGAAGCGTTGTAAAGCACGCGTGTCGGCCAGACGTCGGCAGCCGACGCCGCGATTGCGATGGCGCCGAGGGCGGTCAGGTAGAAGACCGTGAGGCGTCCGCGCGAGAGCCGGAGCGCGCTCATTCCGGCCTCAGCGCGACGAGGTCGGCGGTGCCGAACACGCGCACCGGCTCACCCGCCGCCAGGCGGTTGCCGGCCATTCGCCAGTAGTCGTCGGGCGCCTCGGCCGGGTCGCTTCCGCTCGCCTCGATCGCGTCGACGAGCGCGAGCGCGCGGGCGACTCGCGAATGGCCGGAAAGGGGGAGGAGAATGTCCGCGCCCGGCGCGATACCTGGCACAGTCGAGGCGCGGTCGCCGGGCTTCACGGCACGCAGCACCCAGAAGCGCCACAGCTGCGTTCCGAACTGATCGGCGCGCCACTGGACGTAGCCGAAGGTGCTGCCCGGCGCGTAGAGTTCGACGCGGCAGCGCCGGTCGATGATGCGCTCGCCCACGGGCCGGCCGAAGCGCACCCGGTCGTTCACCTTGCCGTCGACGAAGAGCACGGTTGCGCGGGTCAATGAGCGCGTCATGGCCGCCCGTCCCGCGCATCCGGGAACGCGTCCTCGAGCATAGTGCGGAGCATGTCGGCCACGGTCAGCCCGCGCCCGAACGCGGCGACCTTGATCCGCCCGCGCAGCTCGGGCGTGACATCGATCGTCAGCCTGGCCGTGAACCGATCGGCCTTGGCCGACGTTGCCTGCGCCGAGTCGGGCGATCGGACCCAGGCGTCGGGCGTGCTCGCCGGACGCGCCGCGAAGGCAGGCTTGCGGTCGGCTGCGGTCATGTCGCGAGCCCCTCGATCTCGGTGGCGAGCGAGGCGATCTCCTGCGCCCCGATGCGGCCCGATGGGATCTCGCCGACTAGCCGGCCGCTGCGCGCCGCGTCGGCGAAAGCGACACGCTGGCCGATGCGGCTGACGAGCGCCGACGGGTCTGCCTCGGCGAGCGCGGCGGCGGTCTCGCGCGCGATCACGGTGCGCAGCGAGGCGCGGTTGAAGACGAACCGCGCCGGCAGCGATGCGCGGAACACCCGCGCCTCCTCGACGAGCCGGAGCATCTCGGCCGACGCCCAGCCATCGAGCGGCGAGGGTTGCACCGGGATGAGGACGAGGTCGGCGGCGATCAGCGCGGACCGCGCGATGCCGGTGACGCGCGGCGGCCCGTCGACGACAACGCGGTCGTAGCCGCGCGCGACCTCAGGCAGCTCGCGGTGGAGCATGTCGCGCGCGAGGCCGACGACGCCGAACATGCGCGGCAGGCCTTCGCGGCTGCGCTGCTCCGACCAGTCTAGCGCGGAGGCCTGCGGGTCGGCATCGATCACAAGGACCCGCTCGCCCCTCGCGGCCCAGCAGCTGGCCAGGTGCAGCGCAAGCGTCGTCTTGCCGACCCCGCCCTTCTGGTTGAGGAGGGCGAGGATCATCGCCGCCCCTCGCGTCGAAGGCGGCGCGATCCCGTTAGAAAGATTCCGAAGGAATCTAGGTTAGTACAGTTACGCGGCGGACTCGGCGTTGCGGAACAACGGCTTAGCCCCGAAACCCGCCCGCGATAGCACGAGGATCGCGCCCGCGATGGCACGATAGTCCGCGCCCGCGATAGCACGAGGCTGTTCACAGCTTTTCCCCAGCGCGCGCCCGCGCCCGCGCCTCGCGGCGCTCGATGCGGAGCGCGACGAGGTCGAGCGGGTCGGTGACGGTGGCGACGAAGGCGAGCCGTTCGGCTCCGGCGGTGCGCTCCAGCGTCAGCCGGTAGCCGGGCAGCGGCTGCCTGGCGACGAGCGCGCGCAGCTCACAGGCGAAGTTGGCGTAGCGCGACAGCACGCCGGACTTGGCGTGGAGGTGCTTGAGGTCGAAGCTCCAGCCACCGGTCTGGCGGCCGGCGTGCTTCCGGACCAGGCGGTAGAGCCAGCGTTCAAGCCCGCCGGTCAGGTCGAAGTAGGCCCGGTCGATGGTGAGGACGAGTGCGTCGTCCATCACCGCCGAGAAGAACCAGTCGGGGACGATTAGCTCGATGCCGAGCGGTCGGCCGCTCGCGTCGGCGGTCTCCTTCCACTCGTTGATCCAGGAGAAGCGGTGCATCCGCTTCGCGGTCGGCTGGCGGATCGAGGTCGCGACGGTGGTCGACTGGAGCCGGTCGAGCCCGGCCTTGAGCCGCTGGTAGTCGCGGATCGAGGTGCCGCGTCCGACGAACAGCAGGATCTCATAGGGCGTCGCCGCCATCAGGCGCGACGGCTTGGCGCCGCGGTCGCGGGCCTCGACGATCTGCGAGGCGGCCCAGATCAGGACGTCGGCGTCCCAGATGGTCGCCATGCCGTGCTCTGGCACGGCCTCGACGCGGATGGCTATGCTGCCCGCCTTGAAGTCGATCGGCGCGGTGCGGTGCGACTTGGCGAGGCTGAAGAACGGGTACGCCATCAGGTCCTGCGCGTCCCGCGCGGCGAGCTCGCCAGGGATCGCGCGGAACAGGTCGAGTTGCTCGCGCTCCGACGCTCGCCGCCGTCGCATGGTGGCGCTCGCCGGCATCAGCGGACGGCGACATAGTTGGGGTCGGAGGTCGTGTCGCAGGCCCGCGCCGACGCCCAGCTTTCCAGGTCCTCAAGCGCGTAGACGACGCGGCGACCGAACTTGCGGAACTTCGGCCCGCCGCCGATCACCCGCTGCTTCTCGAGCGTGCGCGGGGAGAGATGCAGGTAGGCGGCGGCCTCGTCGTTGTTCAGGTAGCGCGCGGCGGACCGCGGGGTCGGGTGACGGTCGTCAGTCTGCGCTGAAGGGGGGTTGGTCGCAGTCTGGGACGTCACATCCGCCTCCGTCTTCGTCCAGGGGGCGCGGACGAACCGCCGCGCGCTGGAGGCAAGCTGGACGAAGGGAGGCGTGCTCAGGAGGGAGGTTCGGCAGGCGCCGGGAACCTCCGGCCGAGCCGATGATCATCTCTGGCTGTCCTTCCCGAACGCATGGAGAAGGCTGCGGTAGCCGCCGTCGCGGAGACGACGGCCGGCGCGGAGCAGATAGCGGACCTGCGCACGGGCGGCGCTGTCGTTCCAACTGAGATCGGTCTCATTCGCGCCGAGCACCATCTCGGCGATCTGCCGATCGGATGCGCCCGCGCGTTTCGCGTCGAGCGCCTGGAGGGTCCGCATGTGAACGAGCATCGGCCGGGTGACCGAGGTTGCGGCGCGGCGTTCGGGAACGCCGGCGATCGCCTCGGCGAGCTCGACCGCCGCAGCGGCGCGCTCGCGCGCATGGCGGCCGGGAGGGAGCGCGTAGGCGTAGGGTTGACCCTCGCCGAGCGTCAGCGAAAGCGCGAGCCGGACCACGCGGCGTCCGAGCCGCGACTTGAGGAGCAGCCGCTTGCCGTCATGGACCAGGCTCTTCCGGCCGGGGATCGCCCACAGGCTGAAGGCGTCGTCATCGTCCCGCACGGCGGGACCGACGCCGATCAGCGCGTCAGGGTCGGGCAGCCAGGCCGGGTCGGCGTCGCGAGCATCTAGATTTGGGTCTTCAGCGAAATCGCAACCCCCAGGCTGCGGCCGACCCGGCCGCGCCGTCGCGCGACCAGTCGGCGACGTAGCCGTCGTTACGGCGCAGATACTCCCAGGCGAGGCCGGGAGCGTCGATGCTCAGGAGGTAGAGATAGGCGGCGGTCGGTTGGTCGAAGGTGGGCATGAAAACTCCGCTCGGCCGCGGAGCGAAGCGCTCGCGCGCTCAGCCATAAGTTGTTCTAACGGCTGGAAAGCTGCTCAAGCGTTAAGCATCGTGCTGAACATCATCCGTTCTGGACCGAGTTCCGCGGGAAGGCGTAAAGTCGCCGAAGCACAAAAGCGGATTTACGGATCGGCAACCTTAACGGTCGGTGATCTGGCGTGTCGAAAGCAAGTCGTCGATGAGGGCATGAACGTCGAGTCCGATGATCGCGGCGATGTCGAGAAGCTCGACGACGTCGACGCGGCGGCCGCCGCTCTCGATCTGAGAGACAACGGACTGGTAGCGGCCAAGTTTTTCGGCAAGGTCGGCCTGGCTGAGCCCCGCGCGATTGCGTTGTTCGACAAGGAGGTCGATGAGCCGGACGTGTCGGGGTGATCGCAAGGTCTTGGGCATGAGCCCGTGTCGGCGCCTTTGTTGAAGCCGACAGACCGAGTAAGCGGGTTTTCAGATTATCAGAAAATCTGGTTATGCTTGGAGCCGATAGCCGAAGGGGTATGACATGGGGTTGATCGAGGAGCGGCATCCAGCGCTCGGCGCGCTCATCGCCATGTGGCGAGAACGGCAGTCCGATCAAAGGCCGCCTTTCGCGAGCGCGATGGCGGCCAGCTCGCTCGCCGGCTCGGCCGGCATCGCCGTTCTGCTCGTGGCAGAGCGGGAGCAAGGCGGGCTGGTGATCAAGGATAGCGGCGCCGAAGTCGATGCCCTCTATGGCGCGACGCTCGCCGGCTCAGGCGCGTCGCGGCTTTCGCCAGAGCGCGATGATGCCGAGCGCGAGGCCCGATCCGCGATCGAGAGCGGTCGGCCGTTGCTCATCGAAGACGAATTGCGCGGCGACCATCGGCGTTGCCGCATCGCCCGACTCTACCTGCCGCTGACGAACGATGACGGGTCGCCCGACGGCGTCCTTTGCGGGATCGTTCCCGTCAACTGATTGGTAGCTTCCGTCACGGGCGGTATCGTGATCGCCTGACATGCGAGAGCGCCCCGCCCGGGTGGTCCGGGCGGGGCGTCCTGCTGGTCGGCTCAGTCGCTGCGGCGGCCGTTGGGGCGCGACCAGATGAGGGAGTAGGTGTCCTGCCCCTCGTCGTCGAAGAGGTTGGCGTAGATGGGAGCGACGAAGCTCGGGTCGTCCAGCTTGAGGCCGAGGTAATCGCGGTTCTCGTTCGAGCGCTTCTCCCAGGCGGCCCCGATCTCGGCGCGGCCGACGAAGACCCGGTGGGAGGGAGCGTTCTCGCTCGCCCGGCTCTCGACCGGGACGATGCGGACCTTCTTGGCCTGCACCGAGAGGGTGACGATCTCGCCGGTGAACTCGTTGCCGGACTTCGTGAAGGTGCCGATGGTCGCCATGATTCAGTTCCTTTCGCTGTCTCGAGCCCGCGCCCATCGCGGCCTCGATGGCGATCGTCCGGTTGGGGCGAGCGACGACGCAGCCGAAGGCCCGCAGCACCGCGGAGGACGGAGGGACGGCGGCTTTCTTGTCTCGCGAGGAATTACCGCTCGCGGTCAGGGGAAGAAAGTTGCCGGCCTGGCGTTGCGGCTAGGCGATCGAGGGCTTCAGCCCGTCCCCGGTCAGATCAAGCCAGAGAGAGGCCGCAGTGGGCCGGGACGCTCAGCACGGAAAGGGAGGTTTGGCGCGCCTCGGCATCATCCACGGAACCGCCGGCAACGCTCACCGTGCGGGATCGTCCCAAGTGCAAAGGCTAGGTCGTCCATGTTGACGGATCGAAGCCGGACGGCGGACACACCTCCAATTCGGCACTAGGCCCGCTGAATGTGGCTGTCTGAGAGTAGCGCTTGTCGGCCCGCGCTCGCCCGGTGCGATCGACAAACCCCGCTTCATCGTCCTGACGCACCCAACCCCCACGACGAGGGGGTGTAGCCCTTATCGCGGTCTGTGTGCGCCCACGGCTGCTCCGCGTGTCGCCGCCGCCTGCAACGACGCCCCGCCCGTATCATCCGAGGCGAGTGCGCTCACTTTCGCGATTGCGACGCCGCCGGTGACGACGGCTCCGACGATGCCGAACGTGACCGCCCACGGATCCGACGCATCCCCGGCGATCATGATGCGGTGGGCGACGCTGAACCCGGCCACGGCTGCGGGCGCGGCGAACATCGCAGCGGTGAGCGCCCGCAGCACGGGCGAGCGTGCTTGGGAGAACAGGACCTGTCCGATCGACAGGGTGACGACACCCACTAGGAAGCCGACAATGCCGGCACCGAGCAGCCCGGCGCCCGACTCGTAGGCGAGCATCGCGGCAGAGATGCCGGCGACGAGCGGCAGCGCGAGCGCGGCGAGGTGGAACAGGAGCCAGCAGAGCCCGGCCAAGGCGGTCAAGGCGAAGATGATGAACATGATGCGTCCTCCTCATGAGCAAGGTCGGACGCGCTTCCACCACCTCCACAGCGCGCCAGAGTAGAATAGCAAAGAAGACGCCGCGCCGGAACGCCTTTCGGCGTCCGACGCGGTCGGTCGTGCGACCCGGCTTCAGGCGAACGGGTCATATTCATGGACGATCGCTTCGGTGGGACCATCGAACTCGGATGCGACCATGACGCCGTATCCGTCGGTAGTCTGGAAGAGGATGACACATACCATCAGGGTCTTGGCGAGGCTCCAGGCGTTGGCTTGGGCGATCTTGAGGGACATCGGACCGGCTCCTGTTCCGGAGCGGGGACCGTCCCCGCTCGACAGGCGCCCGGCAGGCCGGCGCGGGACCGCGATCACCGGACGGCGCAGCCGGGAGGCGGAAGCGTCAGCGTACCGACCCTTCACGGGTTGATCGTCACAAGGTCCCGAGGTGGACCAAGGATCAGCAGCTATGAGAGCGGGGTGGTCTTCGCGTATGCAGGAGCCCGCCCGCCCCTGAGAACATCACCATGTCCGAGCTCGCTCAACGCGACCTCCATCTCGTCAGAAGGCGCTCGCGTTCGCGGTGCTGACGATCGAGCGTTCGCCCGATAGCGCGTTCCGATCTGACAGCGATATGGCGGACATGAAGACGCTGCTTGACGGCATGATCGAGTCGGACGTCGAGCTTGCGCACTACACGCGGGCCGCGCACGTCGCGCTGACCGGGAAGCCAGTCTGAGATAGGGACTTAAAATCGGCGACCCGCAAAGTCGCCGATCCGGAAAGCCGGATCGGCGGAAACGTGCAAACCGGCGCTCACGCGCCGCTTTTGCGGAAGTCGAACAGCGGGATACCGAGCTTGCGCGCCTTGTCGGCGAGATTGTCCTGGATGCCGGTACCCGGGAACACGATCACCCCGATCGGCATGACGTCGAGCATCGCATCGTTGCGCTTGAACGGCGCGGCCTTGCCGTGACGGGTCCAGTCGGGCTTGAATGCAATTTGGGTAACTTGGCGATGGTCGGCCCAGCGCGAGGCGATCTTCTCGGCGTCTTTCGGCGTGCCGCCGTGAAGCAGGACCATGCCGGGATGCTTGGCGTGGACCCGGTCGAGCGCTGCGAAGATGGCGTCGACATTCTGATAGGCGCCGCCGGTGAACGCGACCTTCGGACCGGGAGGAACGAGCGTTTCGGTGTCGGCCTTGCGCTTGGCGGCGAGGAAGTCGCGGCTGTCGATCATCGCGGCGGTCATCGTGCGCCGGGTGGCGAGCGAGCCGTGACGTGGCTGCCACATCGAGCCGGTGTGGGTGCGGTAAAGGTCGCTGGCGGTGTCGCGCATTAGTTCGAAGGCGTCGCGCCGTTCGAGAAGGTGAATGCCCTCGGAGATCTTGCGTTCGAGCTCGACCGAGCGGACCTCCGAGCCGTCCTGCTCGCGCTGGAGCCGCTTCTGCGCCTGCTCGTTGTCGTCGAGCTCGCGCTCGATCCGGTCGGCCGCGCGGTGGAACAGGTTGACCTGGCCCCAGAGCAAGTCTTCGAGGTCGGGTTCGAGGCGCGTGTCCTGCAGCATGACCACCAGGGCGTCGAACGTATCGGCAAGGCTACCGGTGACGATCCGGCTCTCAGGAAGCGGGCGGGGATCTGGCTCGTCCTGGAAGGGACGGTAGCCGTAGAGTTGCATCTCATGGAGGAGTTCGGCGGTCGGGCTGGTCTCGGCGGGTTCGTCCTGGTCGGTCGTCATGGTCGCCTCCGTTCTCGGGACCGCGCCTCCCGCGGCCTTTACGGGCGACGAAGAGCGGGGGCGGACCGGGCCTGCACCGCGGCCCTCTGGACGCGGCCGGAGCGTGAGCGGAGGACGACGAAGCGCGGCTTTCTTGTCTCGCGAGGAGCCGCGGCACGCGGCGGGGAAGAAAGTCGCGCGCAGCCGTTGCCGGCCCGGACCGGCTCCGGTCCGATCGCCCTCTTGGGAAGGCCGAAGGCGCGGCTCTCCCGATCGGAGCGCGCCATTGGCATGCGAGAACCGTACCCGGAGGATCAGCCCGCTTCCCGGCCCAACATGACGAGAAAGCGGTCGACGTCGTCCGGAGCGAGCTGCGGAGCGACCGCCCGCGCGAGGTCGTCGCGCTCCAGCCGCCGCAGATCCTCGTTGAAGTCGCCGAGCAGGGCGTCGAGCGTCAGCACCTCGATCCCGCTGTCGCGTGCTTTGGTCGCCAGAGTCTCGACCGCCGCGCGGCCGGCGGGGTCGTCGTCGCGCGCGAGATAGAGTCGGCGCAGCGAGCCGGGAAGCAGGAGGGCGGCGAGGTGATTTGCGGAGAGCCCTGCGATCATCGGCAGCGCTGGCATAACCTGCCTGAGCGACAGTATCGTCTCGATGCCTTCGCCGGCGGCCATCACATCGTCGGCGACTCCGAACCGGACGCCGTTGCCCAAGAGGTGGCCCATGGCGCGTCGCGGCGTCGCGATCGGGGCCTTGCCGTCGCCGTCCGGCGAGAGCCAGGTTCGATGAACGCCAGTGAGCGCGCCGTCGCCGCTGCGGATCGCGGCGATCAGTGTGGGCCAGGCGTCACGCGTCCCGGGCCCATCGTCCTCATTCGGGCGATACCAGCAGCGCGGGTGGAAGCGCAGGTTGGCGCAGTTCCGCAAGTCCGTGATGCCGCGATTGCGGAGATACGCTTCTGCGAGCGTGCCGGCGATCGGCGACGTGATCTCCCAGAGCCGTCGCGCGGCCTCGGGCGATCCTTGCGGTGCGGGCTCGGCCTTGGTCCATGGCGTCGGCTCTGGCCGTGGCAGGCGCAGGAAATCCCGCGCCTCGTCGAGCGTGTCCCGCAGCGTCGTCAGCCTCTGGTTGGCGGCAATCAGGTCGAGCAGATCGCCGTGATCGCCAGTGGCGGCGTCGGTCCATTTGCCGGCCGCGCCCTTGCCGGACTGCGGCCCGGTCAGCCGCACGAACAGCGATCGGCCCGGCGTGTTCTCGACGTCGCCGACCAGCCAGTAGCGGCCCTCGCGACGTCCGTTGGAGAGATAGTGGCGGCACACCGCCTCGGCGTCGCGCGCGAGGCGGTGCGCCAGCGCGGCGGCTGGCCCGGTCATCGGTCGCCCTCCGTCAGGCCGCGGCACGGTCGATGACGCGCGCGACGGGGTGGCGCGCCAGCACGCGGCCGAGGATCGCCGGACCGTCGCTGCCGGTCGGCACGAACAGACGCAGCTTCCAGGCGATGATCTCGGAGATCAGCCCGTCGGCCTTCAGCCGCGCGACCATGCCGTCGGTGAACCCGGTCAGTTCGACGCGCTGGACGTTCATCACGAGCGAACGGCGGACGGCCAGCCCGTCCGCGAGCTGGAGCGAACCGCCCCGGTCGAGAACGGCGGCCCAGGCGTCTCCCGCCGCGACCGCCGGCGCGGGTTCGCCCAGCGCCTGCGCGATCCAGTCGGCGGAGACGCGGCGGCCGATGATGCGCTCGCCAGCGTCGGTCTGGAGCCGGTAGACGCGGCAGCCGTCCTGGGGGAGCCGTCGCCAGATCGGCAAAAGGAGCCCAGTGACGATGTGGAAACGGCTCTCGACGAACTCTTCGAGCCCGGCGACCTCGGCGGTCCAAGCCTTGGCGAACGCCGCCTCGCCGGCCTCATCCCAATGGGAGCCGAGGAAGGACGCTTCGGCGATGTTCTTGCGCTCGGTCGGGCGGACAAGCCGAATACGCCGCTCGACCTCGCCGTCGTCGAGCGTGACCGACGCCGCCCGGACCTGGACGGCGGCGTGGCCGGAGCGCGCGTTGACGAGCAAGCGCCCCTTCGCCTCGCGCGCCAGCTCCAGCGCCTCGTCGAGACCGAAGGGATCGGTGCAATCGAGGCGTCGCACTTCCAGCGCGATGGTTTCGGCGCCGGTGCCGGGATGGGTGTAGACGGCGCGGCGGTCGAGGATCGTCAGCGACTCGGCGCGCAGAGTCTCGACGCCGACGTCGAACGTGCCCGCCTGCATCGCGGCCTCGACGCGGGCGTTGAGCAGCCCGTCGAACACCTCGAACAACAGGTTCTGCAGGCTGATCGGCAGCGCCAGCACGCGGTTCAGGAACTGAGTGATCGGCGGCAGCTCCTCCTTGACCTGGCCGTCGCGGGTCAGGAGCTTCAGCCCCGTCGCGTCCTCGAAGCGGCCGAGCGAGCAGCCGTGGACCCGACCACCGATCAGCAGCATGTAGAGCTGGCGAAGGCTGGCGCGGGCGTACTCGTTCTCCAGATTGTCGGAGGCGCGGAACATGCCCTGGCCGCCGGTCTGGCGCTGGCCCCGGGTGATCGCGCCCAAGGTGTCCAAGCGCCGCGCGATCGTCGACAGGAACCGCTTCTCGCCGCGCACGTCGGTGGCGATCGGCCGGAACAGCGGCGGCTGCGCCTGATGCGTGCGGTTGGTGCGTCCGAGCCCCTGGATCGCGGCATCGGCCTTCCACCCGGCCTCGAGCAGATAGTGGACGCGCAGCCGCCGGTTCTTGGCGCCGAGGTCGGCATGGTAGCTCCGGCCCGTCCCGCCCGCGTCCGAGAAGACGAGGACGCGCTTGTCGTCGTCCTGGAAGGCCTGCGTGTCGGCGAGGTTGGCGCCCGCGGGCCGGCCCTCGACCGCGAGCCGATCGACGCCGTCCTGCCCACGCTTCCTGACGATCCGGCGCGAGCGTCCGGTGACCTCGGCGACCATGTCGGTCCCGAACCGCTGGACGATCTGGTCGAGCGCGCCAGCCACCGGCGGCAGCGACGCCAACTGCTCGATCAACCGGTCGCGCCGCTCGACCGCGTCGCAGCAGAGCACCGGCTGGCCGTCGCGGACCACGGGCCGCGACGCGAGGTTGCCCTCGCCGTCGGTGAACGGCTCGTAGAGCTGGACCGGGAAGGCGTGGGCGAGATAGTCGAGCACATATTCTTTGCAGTCGAGATTTATGTCGAGCGGTTCGCGCGCAGGCGCGGAT
>NZ_LSKH01000185.1:0-5644 GCF_001557395.1 Sphingomonas sp. CCH5-D11
GTCGCCGGCCGGGTGGGGGGCTGCCGAGGGGGGCGGCAGCCCGATCGCTCGCGAGCGGGCAAGGCGGCGGCGGCGACGTGGCGTCGACGTGGCGCGTCCGGGAGAGCCGGCGCGGCTGGCGGGCATGGAGGGAGCGGGGCGCAAATGGATAATGGCCGCAAGGGCAGCATCGACCGCACGGGGGTGAACTAAAGTACGGCCATGCTCTCCTCGCCCGTTCCACCGCCAGCGCCGCCCTCCGTTCCGCCTGCCGTTTCGGCGCGCCACGCGCTGTTCGATGCAGATCCCGAGCAGCTGATCGCCATTGGCCGGCTGCTGATCGCGACCTGCGCACTCACCGCCATCTATGTCGATCCGACCCAGCCGCTGAACCTCGCCGGCATCGCCTATTGGCTGCTCGCCGCCTATCTCGCTTTGTCGATCGCGCTGCTGCTGGTGCCGCTGAAGATCCGCGCACGGCACCTGTGGCAGGTGCTGAGCACCGCGTGCGACATCGCCACGGTCGGCATCCTGGTGCACATCACCGGCGAACTGGAAAGCCCGTTCTTCATCAGCTTCACCTTTCTGCTCGTCTCCGCGGCGATCCGCTGGAGCTGGACGGGGACGCTGGCGGTGGCGGCGGTGCTTCAGCTCATCCTGATCGTGGTCGCCGCCAGCGACCTGACCGACGGCGAATCCGAGCTGAACATCATGATCATGCGCTCCGCCTTCTGCTGGGCGAGCGTGCTGTTGCTCGGCTATTTCGCCAATTACCGCAGCCGCAGCGCCACCCGGCTGCGTGAACTGGCTGCCTGGCCGCACGATATCGTGCCCGAACAGGACCGGCCCTGGCTCACCTCCTCGCTCGCCCATGCCAATCGCGTGCTGGAATCGGGCGCGATCATCGTGATCTGGCGCGATCTGGATCAGGACGCGCATTGCGCCGCCATCTGGGACGGCGCGCAATATCACTTCGTCCCCGTCTTCGCGGACGGCCGGATCATCACCGGCCTTTCCCGCCAGCGCCCGGTGCATGAGCTGGGCGCGGCCGAGCGCGCGGCGCTGCACGCGGGGCTGTCGCGCGTGGCGGGGCCGATCGCGGAAGCATGGCGGGCGGTGTTTGTGTCGCGCTTCGACACCATCCGCTTCACCGGCGCGGTGCTGGTCGCCAATCCGCATTCGCGCGAAACGGACATGAGCCTGCTGATGCGGATCGTCGCTTCGCGCATCGCCATGGAGCTGGAGCAATATGCGCTGGTGCAGGAATTCGCCTCCGCCGCGTCGCTGCGCGAACGGGTGCGGCTGGCGCGCGACCTGCACGATAGCGTGCTGCAGGATCTGACGGCGGCGGTGATCCAGCTCGATGCCGCCACGCGCGACGGGGCGGCGGATCTCGGCGTGCTGGCCCGGCTGCGCAACCAGCTTCAGGCGATCCAGGCGCGCATCCGCCGGCTGGTCAGCGACAATCGCGAACGATCGACCCGGCGGCAGTTGCTCGCCGACCAGTTGCAGATGTTCGTGGCGCCGTTGGGCGAACAATGGGGGTGCGATGTGACGCTTCGGGTGGAGCCGCCGACGCTGGTGGTGGATGAAACGATTGCCGCGGAAATGTGCCTCGCCTTGTCGGAGGCGACCGCCAATGCCGCGCGGCACGGCGGGGCGCGGCATGTGGCGGTATTGTTCGAACGCGAGCGGGAGGGGCTGGTTGTCAGCATCGCCGATGACGGGTCGGGCG
This sequence comes from Sphingomonas sp. CCH5-D11, assembly GCF_001557395.1. NCBI lineage: Bacteria > Pseudomonadati > Pseudomonadota > Alphaproteobacteria > Sphingomonadales > Sphingomonadaceae > Sphingomonas > Sphingomonas sp. CCH5-D11. The sequence continues at coordinate 1,715 of NZ_LSKH01000185.1, forward strand.
GCGGCACCGGCCCCGTGCCCTATCCCGCCTCGATCGGCCGGCGGGTGGAGGAACTGGGCGGATCGCTGGCGGTGGCGCGGCGCGGCACCGGCCTTGCGCTCACCATCACCCTGCCGCTGGTGAGGCTCGCGGCATGATCCGGGTGATGCTGTGCGACGATCACCCGCTGCTGCTGCGCGGGCTCGCCGATCTGATCCAGGCCGAACCGGGGATGGAGCTGGTCGGCTGCGCCAAGGACGGGGCGGAGGCGCTGGGCATGATCGCCGCCTGCCGGCCCGACGTGGCGGTGCTCGATCTGGCGCTGCCCACGCTGTCGGGGCTGGAGGTGCTGCAACGGGTGAACCGGGAGCAATGGCCGGTGCGCATCGTCCTGCTCACCGCGCAGATCAGCGATCTTCAGGTGGTTCAGGCGCTGTCCGCCAGCGTGGCCGGCATCGTGCTGAAGGAAGCCGCGCCGCAAACGCTGACCCAGGTGCTCCAGCAGGTGGCGGGCGGCGCGCGCTGGCTGCCGACGGAGGTGGTGCAGCCGGCGATCGCCCGCGCCTCCGCCTATCGCGAGGCGCCCGATCCGATCGCCGAGCTGACCCCGCGCGAGCGTGAGATCACGCAGCTCATCACCGACGGGCGCACCAATCGCGAAATCGCCACCGCGCTGAACATCGGCGAGGGGACGGTGAAGACCCACCTCAACCGCATCTACTCGAAGCTGTATGTGAACAATCGCACGGCGGTGGCGATCATGTTCGCGCGGGAGAACAGGCGCGAGAGCCGCGGCTGACGCGCGCGATCAGCGCAGCGCCGCGCGTGCCCGCTGCGTCAGCGCGCGCACCTCGGCGAACAGCGCCGCGTCGCGCGTCTTGAAGTTGAAGCAGGTCTTGCCCTGCCGCCGCTTGGCCAGCGCGTCCGACAGGCCATCGGCGAGCGCCGGATCGTCGTACAGCGGGATCAGGTGATAGGCGACGTAGCTCTTCTTGATCGTCACCGTGCCGAACCATTGCGGCTGCCCGCTCTTCGGGTCGGCCGTGTCGCGATGCACCACCAGATCGCCCGGCGCGTCGCGCACGATGACCAGGCCGGCGGCGGCATCCAGCATGATCGCGCGCAGCTCCTGATGCACGGCATCGAACTCGGTCATCATCGTCTCGCACTGCCTCACATATTGTTCGCCGCTTCTATATTCCGTTTCTGCGCAATTGTGCGGCCACCCCGCCAAGTTGGGGACATGTCGTATCGCCCCCGCGTCATCTTGGGTACAAGTCCTTTGCCGCATGGAGGCAGGGTAACTACTTGATGGCTATGCGTTCGCACTGCGAACACACGGGGTTAGCCCGATACGGGTACTTACTTATACTCCACTCATTTGATTGAAGAATCGCACCGAATCGAACATAATCTCCGCTCATCGGGGGATGGGAGTGCGGCGATGAGCCTGATGTTTCGGAACCTGCCCAAATCGGATCGCTGGCGCGAGCTTGAGCAGGAAGCGCGCGGCGCCACCACGCTGATGGAGGCGATGCGCCTGCTGGAGGAAGCGGACCGGCTGCGCCGCCGCGACGAAGCCAGCGCCTGCTGGACCACGCCGCTGCTGCGCAACTGACGGCAGCGGCACCACCGGCAACACGGCCGGCGGGGCGTCACGGCCCGGCCGGCACCGGCGCGGGCGCGTCGCCGAACAGCGGCAGCGCAGGCGCTTCCTCCGGCGCGGGCACGTCGAAATTGGATACGGTCACGCCGACCAGCCGGATGCCCGCCTCGGGCGGGTAGATGGAGCGGACGAGATCGAGGCTCGCCTGCCGCAACAGCGCCTGATCCGCCACCGCACCCGCGTGGCTGCGGCTGCGGGTGATCTGGCGGAAGTCCTGGAACTTGATCTTGACCGTCACGGTGCGGCCGAATGCCTGCGCCTTTTCGCACCATTCCCACACATCGTCCGCCATGCGCAGCACGCCGGCCTCGATCTCCGCCGGTTCGGTCAGGTCGCGGTTGAAGGTCGTCTCGGAGCCGGAGGATTTGCGCACGCGGTGCGGGTTCACCGGGCGATGATCCTCGCCGCGCGCGATGGCGTGATACCAGCCCGCCGAACTGCCGAAATGCTGCTCCAGGAACGCCAGCGACTTGGCGCGCAGATCGCCGCCGCTCTCGATCCCCAGCCGCTTCATCTTGGCCGCCGTCACCGGGCCGACGCCGTGGAAGCGCGACACGGGCAGCGTTTCCACCCAGGCCGCGCCCATGTCCGGCGTCACGGCGAACTGGCCATTGGGCTTGCGATGGTCGGACGCGAGCTTTGCCAGGAACTTGTTGTAGGACACGCCGGCGGAGGCGGTGAGGCCGGTTTCCTCCAGGATGCGCGCGCGGATCGCCTTGGCCGTCGCCCAGGCGGTGGGCAGGCCGGCGCGGTTCGCCGTCACGTCCAGATAGGCCTCGTCCAGCGACAGCGGCTGGATGAGGTCGGTATAATCGGCGAAGATGGCGTGGATCTGGCGCGATACCGCCTTGTACACCTCGAAGCGCGGGCGCACGAAGATGAGGTCGGGGCAGCGGCGCAGCGCGGTGACGGAGGGGAGGGCGGATCGCACCCCGAAGGCGCGCGCCTCATAGCTGGCGGCCGCCACCACGCCGCGCGCATTGGGGGAGCCCACCGCCACCGGCCGCCCGCGCAGGTCGGGATTGTCGCGCTGCTCCACCGACGCGAAAAAGGCGTCCATGTCGACATGGATGATCTTGCGAATCGATCCATCTTCCATGCCGGCGCTGTAGCAGCATGAGAACAATATGGGAACGGCGGATCGCCCCGCGGAGCTGCCATCCTGACGCCGTTCTGACGCGCCATCTTGACGCATTGTCGCAGCATTCGAACGTCATGTGATGGAACGAGCGTCGCGGTGCCGCGCTGTGTCACTGGCGGGCCGCGTCATGGGCGGGTCAGCCCCGCAAGGCGCGCCGCCGCAGTAAAGCTCCGGGCCAAGCGACCCGGCGAGATGGAGTATTCATGGCCGACAAGACAGCGATCCTCTACCGAATGGTCCTGCCGGATCACACCTGCCCCTTTGGCGTGCGGGCCAAGCAGATGCTGGAAGCCGCCGGCTATGACGTGGACGATCGGGTGCTTTCCACGCGCGAGGAGGTGGACGCGTTCAAGGCCGAACATGGCGTGCCGACCACGCCGCAGGTGTTCATCGGTGGCGAGCGGATCGGCGGCAGCGACGATCTGGAACGGTATCTTTCGGCATGAGCGCGGCCGTCACCTCGCCGCGCCAGGGCTTCTCGCGCCCCGCCGCCGCCGCGATCGTTGCCGGCGTGCTGGGCGCCAGCGCGCTGGTCGGCCGCCGCAACGCGCCCGATGCGAAGCACCCGCGCACCCGCGCCTGGTACAAGCGGCTCGACAAGCCCGGCTATACCCCGCCCGATGCCGCATTCGGCGCGGTGTGGCCGGCGCTGGAAAGCGGGCTCGCGGTGGGCGGCTATCGCCTGCTGCGCCAGCCGGCCGGCGCCGGGCGCAATTTGGCGCTTGGCCTGTGGCTGCTCAACACGGGCATGATCGGCGGCTGGACCGAATTGTTCTTCCGCAAGCGACAGCTTGGCGCCGGCGCGGTGGCATCGGGCGCGATGGTGGCGAGCGGCGCGGGCTATGTCGCCTCCGCCGCGCGGGCCGATCGCCCGGCCGCGCTGCTCGGCGTGCCCTTCGTCGCCTGGGTGGGCTTCGCCACCGTGCTCGCCGAACAGGTGTGGCAGCGCAACAGCGCCCGCCAGCGCCAGGACGCCGACCCCACCCAATCCGCCGGCGCCTGACCAGCGCGTGGATGCCGGGCCCCTCCCGGCATCCACGCCTCCGCCAGCCGAACCGATCACGCGGGCGAAGCCCCGAACCCTACCGCAAGGCCGGGGTCACGATCGGAAGGGTGAAGGGCGCGTCACCTGCCTCTAGCAAGC